>JALZAO010000002.1 GCA_030948305.1 Pseudomonadota bacterium | reverse complement strand
AACGCATGCGCATACGGGCCGGTGTGTATCTCGCAAACCTTGGCGCCGATCCGCGCCGCGGCGTCCACCTGCTCGGGAAGCGCATCGATGAAAACGCTAGTCACGATGCCGGCGTCGGCGAGCTTCGCCACCACCGATTTGAGCCGCACCTCCTGTCCGGCGACGTCCAGACCGCCCTCGGTCGTGATCTCCTCCCGCCCCTCGGGGACCAGCATCGCCATCTCCGGTTTGAGCGAGCGCGCGATCTCGACCATCTCGTCGGTCGCCGCCATCTCGAGGTTGAGCTTGATGTTCACCAGCTCGCGCAAGCGGCGCACGTCATGGTCCTGAATGTGGCGCCGGTCCTCACGCAGATGGACCGTGATACCGTCGGCGCCGCCCAGGTGCGCCTCCACTGCCGCCCACAACGGGTCGGGCTCATAAGTGCGCCTCGCCTGACGCAGCGTCGCGACATGGTCGATATTGACGCCAAGCTCGATCATGAATAATTGTCCTCGTCGGTGATCTCGTCGAGCGCCTGAAGATCGCGCACCACGCGCCGGCTGAATATGGCCCGCCGCTCAAGGTAATGGTCGAGCACCTCGCGCATCAGGCGTTTGGCTTCGACGGCGGCATCCGGCGCGCTGAAATCCTGCTGCGCCAGCGCCAACAAGGTGGTGCCGCGAACCAGCGGATAACGCCGTCCCGGTTCCGACACAACGGTACGCGGTCCGCGATCGAATGCGTAATAGTACCGTGCGCCGGGCTCCACCGGCAGGCCGCTGTCGACATCGTGGGTCAGCGGCAGCGCGTAACCGAGCTGGGCGAGGAGCTGAACCTCGAACTGGCGCAGCGCCGGGGCCTGCTCCGCTCCGCCGGCAAGCTTGGAGAGCGTGCTCTGATAATCGCGAAAGAGCTGCGGATGCGGATCTTCTCGCGGCAGCATCTTCAGCAGCAGCTCATTGAGATAGAAACCGCAGAGCAGCGCCGAGCCGGTGACCAGCGGCAAGCCGCCGCGCCATTCGGCCCGGGTCAGCGTCTTGATCTCGCCGGCGCCCGACCACGACAGAGTCAGCGGCTGGAACGCCTGCAGGACGCCGCGCAGCTCCGAACGCGGACGCTTTGCGCCGCGCGCCACCAGCGCAACGCGGCCGTAATCCGCGGTGAGCGCCTCGACGATAAGGCTCGTTTCGCGGTAGGGATGCGCATGCAGGACGAAAGCCGGCTGATCGTCGCGTCGTTCGCGCGCCGTTCTCATCGCTCAGGCCTCATCGTCAATATCCCAGCTGGTCAAGCATGCGCTTGTCGTCGGCCCAGCCGCTCTTGACGCGAACCCAGACTTCGAGAAAGACCCTGCCTCCGAACAGGCGCTCCATGTCGCGTCGCGCGGCGCTGGCCATCGCTTTCATGCGCGAGCCGCCCTCGCCCACCAGCATCGCACGATGGCTCGCCTTGTCGACGTAGACGGTGGCGTGGATACGGCGAAGCTCACCCGCATGCTCGAACGAGTCGATGCCGACGCTGGTCGAATACGGGACTTCCTCGCCGAGGGCGCGGAAGATTTTTTCCCGGATGTATTCCGAAGCCAGAAAACGCTCGTCGCGGTCGGTGAGCTCGTCTTCCGCGTAGCGAGCGTCGCCCGGAGGCAAACGCGTCGCGATCTCGGAGCGCAGGTCGTCGAGCTGCCACTGCTTCTCGGCGCTGATCGGGACGATCGCGGCAAAGTCTCGGGTCGACGAGAGCTGCGCGAAATAAGGCAGGAGCGACGACTTGTCCTTCAGCCGGTCGACCTTGTTGACCGCGGCGATGGCCGGCACCCCGGCGGGCAGGAGCGCCAGCACCGCGCGATCGGCATCGGTCAGCCGTCCCGCTTCCAGCACCACGACGATGACATCGATCTCGCGCAGGCTTTCGCGAACCGCGCGATTCATTCGGTCGTTCAGGAGCGATCCATGTAGCGTCTGATATCCGGGCGTGTCGACGAAGATGCATTGTTCCTGCGCCGTCGTCACGATGCCCAGCACGCGGTGCCGGGTCGTCTGCGGCTTTTTCGAGGTGATGCTGATGCGCGCGCCCACGAGCGCATTGAGCAGCGTCGACTTGCCGACATTGGGACGTCCGACGATGGCCACCTCACCGCATCGGAACGCGGGTCCAGGCGCGGCATCGCGTGAAGCGCGATCCGGAAGACGATCAGCCGCGGGCCGCTTGCTCATAGGCGTCGGCGGCGGCGGCTTGTTCGGCGGAGCGGCGGCTGGCGCCGGCGCCGGTCGCCTCGATACCGAGGGCCGGGATGCGGCATACGACTTCGAAGGTCTGCAGATGCGCCTCGCCTCTCACGTTCACGATCGCGTATTCGGGCACCGGGATGCGCTTTCCCTGCAGCAATTCCTGCAAACGCGTCTTCGGGTCCTTGCTGAGCTCGCCCGGGTCGAGGCCATCCAGCTCCTGCTTGTACACGCCAAGAATCGCCTCCTGCGCGGCGTCGAATCCTCCATCGAGTAGGATCGCACCGAACAGCGCTTCCAGCGTGTCGGCGAGGATCGATGGCCTGCCGGCGCCGCCGCTCTTCAGCTCGCCCTCGCCCAGTCGAACCGATCGGCCGAGCTCGAGCGAAAGTGCAAGCCGGTGCAGCGTCTCCTTGTTGACCAGGTTGGCGCGCACCCGGGACAAATCTCCCTCCGGAATCTCCGGGAAGCGACGATACAGGGTCAGCGCGATGGCGCAATTGAGCACGCTGTCGCCGATGAATTCGAGGCGCTCGTTGTGATCCGCGCCGAAACTGCGGTGGGTCAAAGCCTGGCGGAGCAGCTCCGGTTGCCGGAAGTCGTGACCGAGCGCAGGGAGCCGGTCGCTGAACATTGAGAAAACGCGCCTACTTCGTCGCCGTGGCCTCGAATTCGAGCAGCAGGCTTACGTTGCCGATGAGGTGCAGCGTTCTTGTCCATGAGGCACTGGCAACAAGATTATTCCCTTCTTTGCTTACCTCGATGTCGCTCCCTCTCACGGAATCGATGTAATCCGCGCTGGCCTTCAGATCGAAATCACGGCGAAACTGATAGAGCGAAAACCCCTGCTTCGAGTCGTCGAGCGTCTTGGCCATGATTTTCTTGACCGTGAAGTACTCGATGTACGGCGGAACCATGCGGAATCCGATCATCACGACTGCCACTGCGACAATGGCCGTGAGGAGGAACCCGGTCATCGTGAGGCCGCCTTGCCGGTGTCGATTGCGCATATTCTCTCCCATCACCGAATGCTGCTGCCGATGCGCTTGAATGCCAGGCTGCTGATGTCGTCCCAATTGAACCAGATGAAAAACGCCTTGCCGCGGATGTGATCGTCGGGAACGAAACCCCAGTAGCGGCTGTCGTCGCTGTTGTCGCGGTTGTCGCCCATCATGAAGTAGTTGCCGGCGGGCACCTTGCAGGTAAATCCTCGGTCATTGTAAACACAGTTCTCCCGTCCGGGGAACTGGCGCACATTGTGTGGATAGACGGGTTGCATCATCGGATTCTGGGCGATCGCGTGCTCGCGCTCGGCGGTCCGCTCCAGAAACCGCTCCGTCGTCGCGTAGCTCAGCCCCTCGAGATAGCCATAGGCGCCGGCAGGTGTCTGCGGCCAGGGCGTACCGTTGACGGTAATCTTCTTGTCCCGGTAAACGACCTCGTCGCCGGGAAGTCCGACCAGGCGTTTGATGAAATCCTGCGACGGGACAACCGGATATCGAAACACGATGACGTCGCCGCGCTCCGGCTCGCCGAGCGGAATGATCTTCTTTTCGATGATCGGCAGCCGAATGCCGTAGGCGAATTTGTTCACCAGGATGAAATCGCCGACCTCGAGTGTCGGCCGCATCGAGGAGCTCGGGATCTTGAACGGCTCGGCAACAAACGAGCGCAGCAGAAAGACTATCAGCAGCACCGGGAAAAAACTCTTCGGATACTCGATCCACCACGGCTCCGGTTCGCCGGCGGGGCGGTTTCGCGCCAATAGCAGGCGGTCGGCCAGCGCGATCATCCCGGTCGCGACTGTGAGCAGGAAAAGTATCAGGGCGAAGTTCATAAAGTGGTGCGTCTCGCCGTTCGTCGCGCGCTGAAGAGACGCCGGGAATCGGCGCTAGCCGTTGCGAAGGGGCGATATTCCCACAAGCGCGCGTGGCCGTATGCCCTAAATCTGCCCGGCAGTCCGGGAAAGCCGGTGTTCAGCCTCATTTGTCACCGACCTGGAGAATGGCGAGGAAGGCTTCCTGCGGGATTTCGACGCTTCCCACGGCCTTCATGCGCTTCTTGCCGGCCTTCTGCTTTTCGAGTAGCTTTTTCTTGCGCGTGATGTCTCCGCCATAGCATTTGGCGAGCACGTTCTTGCGCATCGCCTTGACCGATTCGCGGGCGATGATCTGCGCGCCGATGGCCGACTGGATCGCCACGTCGAACATCTGCCGCGGGATCAGCGAGCGCATCTTGGTCACGACCTGGCGGCCGCGATGCTGCGCTACCGAGCGATGGACCATCACCGACAGCGCATCGACGCGCTCGCCGTTGATCAGGATGTCGAGCTTGACCACGTCGGCGGCGCTGAACTCCTTGAACTCATAGTCGAGCGACGCATAGCCGCGTGAAACGGACTTGAGCCGGTCGAAAAAATCCATCACCACCTCGGCCAGCGGCAGCTCGTAGGTCAGCATGACCTGGCGGCCCAGATACTGCATGTTCTTCTGTGTTCCTCGACGCTCGGTGCAGAGGGTTATCACCGGCCCCACGTATTCCTGTGGCGTCAGGATCGTAGTGGTGATGATCGGCTCCCGGATCTCCTCCACCCGGGACAGATCCGGCAGCTTCGACGGGTTCTCGATTTCCAGCAGCGTTCCGTCGCGCAGCAGCACCTGATAGATGACTGTCGGCGCGGTTGTGATCAGGTCCATGTCGTACTCGCGCTCGAGCCGCTCCTGCACGATGTCCATGTGCAGCAGACCGAGAAAGCCGCAGCGGAAACCGAATCCCAGCGCCTGCGATACTTCCGGCTCGTAGTGCAGCGACGCGTCGTTGAGCTTCAGCTTGTCGAGCGCGTTGCGCAGCGCTTCGTACTGATTGGACTCGACCGGATAGAGGCCGGCGAACACCTGTGGCTTGACGTTCTTGAAGCCGGGGAGCGCCGCCGCCGCCGGCCGCGCGGCGAGCGTCACCGTGTCGCCGACCTTGGCCGCGTGAATTTCCTTGATGCCTGCGACGATGAAGCCGACGCCTCCCGCCGAAAGCTCGTCGCGCGCGACCGCTTTGGGGGTAAAAACGCCGACCTGCTCGCAGTTGTAAAGCGCACCCGTCGCCATCAGCAGAATCTTGTCGCGCGGCTTGAGCGTTCCCTGCATCACCCGGACCAGGATGACGACGCCGACGTAGTTGTCGAACCACGAATCGATAATCAAGGCCTGAAGCGCGGACGCGGGGTCACCCTTGGGGGGAGGGATGCGCGCGATGACTGCTTCCAGGATATCGTCGACGCCCTCGCCGGTCTTGGCGCTGGCGAGGATCGCATCGTGGGCGGGGATGCCGATAATGTCCTCGATCTCGGTGATGACCCGGTCGGGATCGGCCGACGGCAAGTCGATCTTGTTCAGCACCGGCACCACCGTGACGCCCTGCTCGGTCGCGGTATAGCAGTTGGCGACCGTCTGCGCTTCCACGCCCTGCGATGCGTCGACGACCAGCAGCGCACCCTCGCAGGCGGCGAGCGAGCGCGAAACCTCGTACGCGAAATCGACATGGCCGGGGGTGTCGATAAGGTTGAGCTCATAGCTCGAGCCGTCGCGCGCGACATAGGTCAGCGCCGCCGTTTGTGCCTTGATGGTGATCCCCCGCTCGCGTTCGAGGTCCATGGTGTCCAGGACCTGAGCTTCCATCTCGCGGTCAGCGAGGCCCCCGCAGCGCTGAATGAAGCGGTCGGCGAGCGTCGACTTGCCGTGGTCGATGTGCGCGATGATCGAGAAATTGCGGATGTGCAGCATTCTGCTCATTGGGCCTTGTTGTTCCGGCCCATTCAAAACAAAGGGGCACCGCGAAGTGCCCCTTGCCCTCATTTGGCCTCGTTTGCCCTCAGTTGTCTTGGGCTGGCTTTTTGCGGGCTTTTGCGCCGGAACAGCTTGAATTTTAGCCGATTTCGCCCATCAGCGCGAATTTGAGCCGGTAGCGACAAGAAATGCCGTCACCAAAGCGGCGTCGATCCGATGACGGCAGAGCTCTCGTTCCCCGGCAAGCAAGACCGGGACGCTGTCGCCCCACCGTTTTCCGAGGACAGCGTCGGCATCGATGTCGATTTCCTCGATCGCCCATCCAAACCTCGCCGCGAGCGGTGCCAGCGCTTCGCGCATGTCGTCGCACAGGTGGCAATAGGCCCGAACCAGCAGCGTCAGGCGCCGCGGGCCGGTTCCGATTGTCCCCAACTCGATTGCGACAGCTTAAGCCTCACTCGCCGCCGTTACCCAGCTTGATCGTCGAGTAAAACTGGCGCTCTCCACGCCTGAGCAGGAGGGTCACCGAACTGCCTTTCTCCACCTTACCGATCTGGGCGTTGAGTTGCTCCGCGCTTTTCGCCTCGATGGTCGCACCGCGATTGATGAGGGCGAGGATGACATCGCCGGACTGAATGTCGCCGCGCGCCGTTGCGCTGACTTCCTCGACGCCGACGCCATTCTTGATGTCGAGCTCTTTTTTCTGCTCTTCGCTCAAATCGATCAGCACCATGCCCAAGCGATTCGGCTTGGCCTTTTCCTTGTCCTTGCCGCCGGATGTCCGCCGTACGGGCTTGGCACTGTCGTCTTCCTTCAATTCGGCGACGGTGACGTTGACGTCCTTGCTTGCGCCCTTGCGCCAGACCTGCAACACGATGCGGGTGCCCGGCTTGACCGCAGTGATAATGCGCGGCAGCTCGGCGGACGAGTTCACCGTGCGTCCATCGGCCTTGACGATGATGTCGCCCTGTTCGATACCCGCCTTGTCGGCAGGGCCGCCTTTCTCGACCGAGTTGACGAGTGCACCGGAGGCCTTGGCGAGGCCGAACGCATCGGCAGTTTCGCGGCTGACTTCCTGGATCTGCACCCCGATCCGGCTGCGCGTCACCCGGCCTTTTTCCTGGATCTGTCGGGTGACGTTGATCGCCACGTCGATCGGAATCGCGAATGCGAGCCCCATCGAGCCGCCGGTCCTGCTGTAGATCATCGAGTTGACGCCGACCACCTCGCCCCTGAGGTTGAACAAAGGGCCGCCGGAGTTGCCGGGATTGATCGGAACATCGGTCTGGATATAGGACACCAGGTTCTCGTTCGGCAGCTCACGGCCTTTGGCGCTGACAATGCCTGCGGTGATGGTATTTTCGAGTCCGAAGGGCTTGCCGATCGCGGCCACCCATTCGCCCACCTTGAGCTTTTCGGGATCGCCGATGGTCACTTTGGGCAGGCCGGTGGCATCGATCTTCAGCAGCGCGACATCGGTGCGCTTGTCGGTGCCGACAACCTTGGCCTTGAATTCGCGCTTGTCGGTCAGCTTGACCGAGACTTCGCTCGCGTCATCGACGACGTGGGCGTTGGTCAACACATATCCATCCGCGGACAGGATGAATCCGGATCCGGTCGATTGCTGCTCGAAGTCGCGCGGCCGGGGAGTGTTTCTCGGTATTTGCCCGAAGCGGCGAAAGAACTCGTAAAACGGATCGTCCTCGGAGAGCTCCGGCATAATCGAACGGCGGGATTTTTGCGTGACGTCGATGCTGACCACCGTCGGGCCCTGCTGCTCGTAGAGCTCGGTGAAGTCGGGCAAGCCCTTTCCCACTTGCGCGGGCGCGGCGGGAGAGAACCAGAGGACGCCGACCAGGGCGCCCAGCGTCGTCCAGATGCGTAAATTCATTGCCGTTTTCCTAACGAAAAGCCAAAGTTGTCGCTCGCGCAACTCATCGATGCGCGACCGAATATGCGATTTGCCGAACCGTCGCGCCGGGCGCCTCGCCGAGTACGGTGACGAGATGATCGTCGAGCTGCCGGCTGTAGACGTTGATCCCGCCCTGTTGCGACAGGCCGACCGGTTGCGGCGTCGACGGCGCGGGTTCGACGAAAACCGAGACCGCGACCAGTCCGTCGGAAAATACCAGGTGCGCCACCGGGGCGCTCTTGCCGCGCAGCGTCCGGAAGCCTTCGACGACCTTGGCAAAGCCCGCGGGGAGATCCTTCACCACCCATCCCGTGTCCTCGGGTTGCACCTCGCCGGGAGGCGACTCCCGCACCTGCCAGCCGGTCGGCAGTGAAGAGAACGGCGGTTTGACCAGTTCGCGGTCGAGCTTGACGCCGATCTGAATGTCGGTAAATGCGAACTGCTCGATCGGCTCGAACTTTTCGTTGAGCAAGCGCGCCTTGAGCAGCAAGCCGCTGGCAACGTCAGCCCAGAACTTGTGACCATATCGCAGCCCATCCTTGGGCTCGAAAATGAAGGCCTGCGTTTCCAGACCGGCGATGCGGGCCAGTTCCCCCTTGCGGAAGAAATAATGCGCGGCGAGCGCATTGAGCTGTTGCGGCAACAGCGACGGGAACGCGTTGCGGAAAGATCGCGGCTCGATGCGGATGATCTTGGCGTCGGGGTAATAGCAGCGGACGAGGTCATTGTTGCGGATGACCTCGCGCGCCGGACCGTCCAGGTTGGTCAGCTTTTCGAATTCGCTGCCGGACTCGAGCAGATGGACCAGACGCGAGGTCTCGACCCTGCCGCCGTGCTCATAGACGATGGTGCCGACGTAATTGAGACTGCGCGCGGCGCCCGCCGCGCGCTGGAGCCAGGCGGCGGCATCCTGCCCGTAAACGGCGGGGACAGCCACCAGCGACACCACGACGAGCCCGGTCCGACAGCCGACGCTGACGAACCCAGCCAACCCGCCCGACCGGCGGCATGAAGCCGCCGGCGCGCTACGGGCGCGCATCCGGGTCGGTGGCCGCGACTGCGCGAAGGTAGGGCCTTGCGCCCTGGATGGCGGTGGTCGGCGAGTATTCCTGATGCACCAGCAAATACTCGTTGTTGACGACCGGCCGCGTGTCGGCTGCTCGCACCATCGCCGCCTGCCTCGCCGTTGCCAGTGCCGCCGGCAGGGTTGCATCGCCCATCGGCAGAGTGGTCATCGCCACCCATCCGACGATGCTGACCGCGGCGACCGTCGCTGCCGCGGCCCAGGCCATCGCCGCCGGCGCGGGCCCTCGTCGCGGCGGCGCCAACACCGTGGGCTCCTCCGCGAGCCGAGTCGCGAAGCGTGCCGCGAAACCCGGCATGATCGCGCTCGAGCCGCGAAGCGCGTCGCCGATCATGTGGTAGCACACCCACGTCGTCATCGAGCTTCCGTCCCGAAGGCGGGTACAGACGCCCTCGATGCGCTCGACCCCGAGCTCACCATCCACTAGAAGCGAGATCTCCTCCGCCTTCACCACCGCGCCGGCAGCGACATCGTCGCCCGGCGCAACCTGCAATTTACCCATCACCATCTCCGGTCCTTGTCGGTCCCCAAAAGCGGCCGCAGCTCGGCCGCGATCGCTTCGCGCGCCCGGAAGATCCGGGAGCGCACTGTGCCAATCGGACAGTTCATCACGTTGGCAATCTCGTCATAACTCAGGCCCTCGATTTCGCGCAGCGTGATCGCCGTGCGAAGGTCCTCGGGCAACGCCTCCATCGCCTTGTTGACGGTGTTGGCTATCTGCTTTCCGTGCAGCTCGTCTTCCGGCGTCGCCGAATCGCGAAGCTGCTCGGCATCTTCAAAATTCTCCGCCTCCTCATGGTCGAATCCGGTCGACGTCGGCGCCCGTCTTCCCATCGCGACCAGATAATTCTTGGCGGTGTTGATCGCGATTCTGTACAGCCACGTATAAAACGCACTATCTCCGCGAAAGCTCGGCAGCGCGCGGTAGGCTTTGATAAACGCCTCCTGCGTCACGTCTTCGACCTCCGCTGGGTCGCGCACCAGCCGCGACAGCAGCCGTCCCAGCTTGCGCTGGTACTTCAATACCAGCAGCTCGAAGGCACGCTTGTCACCCCGCTGCGCACGCTCCACCAGCTGCTGATCTACTTCGCGGTCAGCCATCCGCGGGCGGTCCCTGAGTCATTCGTTATTATCGCCTCACCGAAAGCGGTGGGCGCGACACCCGCCGGCAGTATAGCCGAGCCGTCCGGTGCCTTGAGGACGACGTGGCAGGCAGCCTGCTTCCTAGACCGCCTCTGCCTGGCTAAGTTCAGTCCGCTGCGAGGGCTATTCGCAGTCGAATTCAGCCGCGTGCCTGAAGATCGACGGCCGGAGAGACCTTCCCGGTAACGATGCCGCGATAGTTGCGCAGCGTCGGCTCCCGCCAGGCCGAGAGCTCGGCTCGCTGCGCCTCGTCGAGAAGCCCCAGCTGGTCGAGCACCGCGACGGTCGCCGGGTGCAAGCCGCGGGCGTTGCCGTCGACGACTTTGATGGCCACACCCCAGCCTTTGCTTCGAAGCCCGAGCGCCTGGACCCCTTCGGCGCCGACCTTGGTCACCCACGCGCCGCGCCCAGCACGCATCAAGGTCAGATCGTTGCGCTTTTCGCCCGAGACCATCTCCGGGTATGCGCGCATCGCCTGCGCAAGCTTGGCCGGCGCCATGCCGTAGCGCGCATCCTCGCGCTCGCCCGCCAGTCGCGCGTAGGCGTAGGCCAGTCGGGACAGCGGCACCGCGTAATTGGGCGCTGAGCAGCCGTCGACCACGCCGACCAGATCGGCTTCGGCGACGCCGGTGAGATGCGCCACCGCGGTGCGTATGGCCTGTTGCAGCGGATGATCGAACGCTACATAGGCGTCAACCGGCAAGCCGCATTGCCGGCAATGGGCCAGCATCCCGCTGTGCTTGCCGGAACAGTTGTGATGCAGGGTCGAGAACCTCGCGTCTGCCGGCGGCGGCGCGTCGTGCACCGCATAGTAGAGCGGCGGGTGGACACCGCAGAGCAGCTGTTCAGGCACGCAGCCGATGCGACTCAACATGTCGGCCACCGCCTCGACGTGGCGCGGCTCGCCGGAGTGACTGGCGCAAAGCAAGGCGACTTGCGGACCCGAAAATCCAAAGCGCTCGACGCCGCCGCCGGCAACGAAAGGCAGCGCCTGCAGCGGCTTGAGCGCGCTCCGCGTCGTGGTCAGGAACTCGGGGTCGCCGGCGGAAAAAAGGAGCCGACCCTCGGCATCGACCACCGCCACCGACCCGTAATGCACGCTTTCGGTCGCGTTGCCGCGGCTGACGATCGCAAGCGGTGCATGGGGTGCCGCGGATGGCGGGGCCTTGGAAGCGGTGTGGTGAGTAAAGACTGCCATATGAGGCAATGTGTCCAAGCGGCCGTGGCGCTTAAGCCAACGCCTGCCGGATCTGCTCCAGCGCGGCAGGATCTTCGATGGTCGTTATGTCGCCGGGAGCGCGTCCCTCGGCGATGGCCTGGATCGAGCGGCGCAGCAGTTTCCCGGACCGCGTTTTCGGCAGCATCGACACGAAGTGCACCTTGTCCGGACGCGCGATCGCGCCGAGCTGGCGATCGACCGTATCCATGACCTCCTTGCGCATGCGCGCGATGCCCTCGCCGGTGGCAATCGACGCCGGATCCCTGACCACCGCGAACGCAACCGGTACCTGGCCCTTCACGGAATCGGCGACGCCGACCACCGCGACTTCGGCGATGCCGGGGTGCGCCTGCACGGCTTCCTCGATCTCGCGGGTTCCCAGGCGGTGACCCGCGACGTTGATCACGTCGTCGGTGCGGCCAAGCACGAAGTAATAACCATCTTCGTCCCGCGTTGCCCAGTCGAACGTCGAATAGGCGACGCGCTCCGGAAAGGTCGAGAAATACGTTTCGACAAAGCGCCGGTCGTCGCCCCAGACGGTGGTCATGCATCCCGGCGGCAGCGGAGGCAAAATCGCCAGGACGCCTTTTTCGCCGCTGCCGACTTCCGCTCCGGTCACTTCGTGCAGCAGCCTCACGTCATAGCCGCAGGTGGGAAAGGACGGGCTGCCGAATTTGCGCGGCATGTCTTCGATGCCGGGTTGCGCCGATAGAATCGGCCACCCGCTTTCGGTTTGCCAGTAGTTGTCGACGATGGCCACACCCAGCGCGTCCGCGGCCCAGTGCGCGGTGGGCTCGTCGAGCGGCTCGCCGGCAAGAAACAGGTAGCGCAGCGACGACAGGTCGTGTTTTCTCATGAACGCCGTGTCCTGCTTTTTAAGGACGCGTATCGCTGTCGGTGATGTGAACATGGTTCGCACCCCATACTCGGCGACGATCTGCCACCAGATTCCCGGATCCGGCCGGATCGGAAGCCCTTCGTACATGACCGTGGTCGAGCCGTTGAGCAGCGGCGCGTAGACGATATACGAGTGCCCGACCACCCAGCCGATATCGCTGGTGGTGAACATCGTCTCCCCGGGGCCGACGCAGAAAATGTCGCGCATCGACGCCGTCAACGCGACCGCGTAGCCGCCGGTGTCGCGCTGAATGCCCTTGGGATTGCCGGTGGTTCCCGACGTGTAGAGAATGTACGACGGGTCCGAGGATTCCAGCCACTCGCAGGCGACGCTCGTCCCCGCATGCTGCTTCGCCAAAGTCGCGTAATCCAGATATCGCCCACCTTCGGCTGTGGCCGGCTCAAGCTTGCGGTCGACGACGACCACGGCCGCGGGCGGATGCTGCGCGAGCCGCAAGGCTTCGTCGACCAGGTGGCGATAGGGCACCGTTTTCCCGCCGCGCATGCCCGCATCGGCCGTGATCATGATTTTCGGTTTCGCGTCATCGATGCGCGTGGCCAGGCTGGATGCGGCAAAGCCGCCGAACACCACCGAATGGACGGCGCCGATGCGAACCGTCGCCAGCATGGCGAACACTGCCTCGGCGATCATCGGCATATAGATCAGTACCCGATCACCCTTGCCGACGCCTTGCGCTTTCAGGATCGCGGCGAAGGTGTTGACCTCGGCATGAAGCTCGCTGTACGTATAGATTTTGCGCGCGCCGGTCTCGGTCGAAATGAACACCAGCGCCGGCTGGCTCTCGCGCGTCGAGAGATGCCGGTCGAGCGCGTTGTGACAGAGATTGGTGCGGCCGCCCTCGAACCAGCGCGCGAACGGGGGCTTGCTGTAATCGAGTACCTGCGAAAACGGTGTCTGCCACTCGATCAATGCGGCGCGCTCGCCCCAGAACGCGTCGCGGTCGACCAGCGAGCGGCGATGCGTTTCCGCATAGGAGGAGCGAGCCGTGGCCACGGCTAGAATCGCGTCACAGCCCTGCGATGTCGGCGCCGACGCGGACCACGGTTCTCCCGCGCACCATACCTTTGAGAAACGCGTCGAAGTGCGTCGGAAGATCTACAAAATCGATGGTCACGACCTTGGACTGCACTCGCGTCGGCCGCCACTCGTTGGCCAGCCGGTCCCACAATTTCTGCCGCAGCGGCATCGGACACTCCGAGCTGTTGGTACCCAGGAGCTGGACGCCGCGAAGAATGAACGGCATCACGGTCGTGTTGAGCCGCGCGTCGGCGGCGAGGCCGACGCTGGCGACGGTTCCCCCCTGCTTCATGTTGGCCAGCATCCAGGCGAGCACATCGCCGCCAAGGTTGTCGATGGCGCCGGCCCAGGTCGCTTTTTCGAGCGGCCGAATCTTGGTCAGGTCGAGACTCTGGCGCAATACGATTTCGGCCGCGCCGATCGAGCGCAGATAATCGCTCTCCTTTTCCTTGCCGGTCAGCGCCACGACGTGGTAGCCGAGCTTGGCCAGGATGTCGATGGCGACGCTGCCCACGCCACCGGTGGCACCGTTGACGATCACCGGGCCGCTGCGCGGCGTTAAACCGTTGTGCTGCATCAGCTCGATGGCTTGCGCCGCGGTGAATCCCGCCGTCCCCAGCGTCATCGCCTCGAACGCGGTCATGTTCGGTGAGCGCCTTACCACCCAGTCGCCTGGAACCCGCACGTACTCCGCATATCCGCCGTCATGCGCGACGCCCAGATCGTAGGCATGCACGATCACCTTGTCGCCATGCTTGAATCGCGGGTCGGAGGACGTGTCGACGGTTCCCGCCATGTCGATGCCGGCGACCGTCGGATACTTGCGCATGATCTTGCCGGCACCCTTGTAGGAAAGAGCATCCTTGTAATTGATCGTTGAATACTTGGTCTTGACGACCACGTCGCCGGGGTCGAGCTCGTCGACCGTCATCTCGACGAAGCGGCTCGACACGTTGCTGTCGTCCTGAAACGTACGGTATGCCTTGAACTTCTGCACTGGACACTCCTCCTCGATTTCCCTCGGACTCGCTCAGTTTTCCTTCACTTTCCGTCTGCTTCGCGGTCAGGACAGGGCCTCGGCCACCGGCGCATCTACCCCGGCCTGGTGCGGCAATGCCATGTATTCCCGGGTGCGCATCTCGATCAATCGGCTGACCGTACGTGCAAAGTCCAGGCTGTTGGGCCCCTCCAGGTACAACTCCGTCACGGGGACCGTCGCCGAAAGCAGTAACTTTACCCGATGATCGTAGAGCACGTCGACGAGCCAGGTGAACCGTCTTGCCGCGTTGCCCATGTCCGCGGACATGCGCGGCACGTCGGAAACAATGACGACCGCAAAGCGGCGGGCGATCTCCAGATAGTCGACCTGCGATCTCGGACCCTCGCAAAGCGTCGCAAAGCTGAACCAGACCACGCTGCCGGCACGTCTTTTCGCCTTCAGGCTGCGCGCTTCGACGGTGAAACGCGGGTCCTCATCGGGTCCGGGCCGCATGCGATCGAACACCCTGTTGAGCTCCACATCCGCCGCGCCCGCCGGTGTCACGTAGTAGCACGACATGTGCTCGAGCTCGCGCAGTCGATAGTCGGTTCCACCATCGATCTCGATCACGTCGAGCCATTCCTTGAGCAGCGCAATCGTCGGCAACAGACGCTGACGCTGCAGCCCGTTCGGGTAGAGGTCGTCGGGATGGTAGTTCGACGTCATCACGAACACCACGCCGCGTTCGAACAGTGCGGCGAGAAGCCGGCCCAGAATCATCGCGTCGGCAACGTCCGAGACATGAAACTCGTCGAAGCAGACCAGGCGATGACGGCGCGCGATTCTGACCGCGACGCTGTCCAGCGGATCGACGGCGTGCGTGAGCTTGCGAAGCTCGTCGTGGACGCTTTTCATGAACGCGTGGAAGTGAACGCGCGTCTTGCGCCGCACGGGGACCGCCGCATAGAACGCATCCATCAGGAAGCTCTTGCCTCTGCCGACTCCTCCCCACAGATATACCCCGCGCGGCGGGGTCGCCGGATCGAACCAGCGCCTTAACAGCGACCGGCGCGCCCGGACAAAAGCCGCGAACTCGTCGTAGAGGCGCGTGAGGCGCTCGAGCGCCGCCTGCTGTGAGAGATCGAGCACGATGTTGCGCTGTTTGAGAACCGGCGCCAAATACGCCCAGAGCGCGCCCGATGCCGACGCAACGACCTTGGGATCAGCGGAGTCGTTCATGAGGTCAGGGTGGCGGTCATGAACAACGCTTCGGGCGGGATCAGTAGTTGAGCGAACGCTTGTCGACTGCCAGCGCCGCTTCCTTGGTCGCTTCCGACAGCGAAGGATGAGCGTGACAGATTCGGGCGATATCCTCGCTCGATGCTCCGAACTCCATCGCCACGACGCCCTCCGCAATCAGCTCGGAGGCGAGCGGGCCGATCACATGCATGCCAAGCACGCGATCGGTTTTGGCGTCGGCCAGGATTTTGACGAAGCCGCTGGTGTCGCCGAGCGCGCGAGCGCGGCCGTTGGCCATGAACGGAAACGTTCCCGCACGATAGGGCGTGCCGGCATCCTTGAGCTGCTTTTCGGTTTGACCGACCCAGGCGATCTCGGGCGAAGTGTAGATCACCCACGGCACGGTGTTGAAATCGACATGGCCGTGCTGGCCGGCGATACGCTCCGCGACCGCGACCCCTTCCTCCTCGGCCTTGTGCGCGAGCATCGGGCCGCGAACGACGTCACCGATCGCCCAGACGTTGGCGAGGTTCGTGCGGCATTGGTCGTCGACGGCGATAAAGCCGCGCTCGTCGAGTGCCAGGCCCACCGCCTCGGCGCCGAGCCCCGCGGTACGCGGCACCCGTCCGATCGAGACGATCAGCTTGTCGAACGCCGCGGACTTGGGCTTCCCCTCGCCGTCGGTGTATTCGACGGTGACGTTTTCTTTCACGCTGACCGCGCCGATCTTCATTCCCAGCTCGATCGCAAGACCCTGCCTGGCGAAAAGTTTCCACGCTTCCTTGGCCACCTGCTCGTCGGCGGCGCCAAGAAACGCCGGAAGGGCTTCGAGCACCGTGACCTTCGACCCGAGCCGGCGCCAGACGCTGCCCATCTCGAGGCCAATGACACCGGCGCCGATCACCCCCAGCGATTTGGGAACCTCGGCGAGGCCAAGCGCGCCGTCGTTGTCGAGCACGAGGCGATTGTCGAGGGCGACGCCCGGTAGCGCACGCGGCGACGATCCGGTGGCGACGATGACGTGCTTGGCGCTTAACCATTGAGTGTCGCTCCCGGCAACTTCGATCGTCCATCCCGCGCTGCCGGTAGACCCATTTGAGCCTCCGGCAAAGTGGGCGACCCCGCTGTAAAAGGCAATCTTGTTCTTCTTGAACAGATGAAGAATACCGTCGTTGTTCTGGCGGACGACCTTTTCCTTCCGCGTCTGCATCTGCTTCAGATTGAGCGCGAGTCCCCTGATCTCGATGCCATGGTCGGCGAAGGCGTGTCCCGCGTGCTCGTAATGTTCCGAAGACTGCAGCAGCGCCTTGGAGGGAATGCATCCGACATTGGTGCACGTCCCGCCGGGCGCCGGTTTGCCATCGCCGGTTTTCCAGTCGTCGACGCACGCGGTCTTGAAGCCGAGCTGTGCGGCACGGATCGCGGCGGTATAGCCACCGGGGCCGGCGCCGATGACGGCGACGTCGAACGCGTCGGACATGTTAACGAGTCTTCCTGCGCATGAATGTCCGCTCAGAGATCCAGTAGCATTCGCGCCGGGTCCTCAAGCGCTTCCTTGATCGCCACCAGCGACAGCACGGCTTCGCGCCCGTCGATAATGCGATGGTCGTACGACTGCGCGAGGTAGTTCATCGGCCGGATGACAACCTGTCCATTCTCCACCACCGCGCGGTCCTTGGTCGCGTGCACGCCGAGAATGGCCGATTGCGGGGGGTTGATGATCGGCGTCGAGAGCATCGAGCCGAACACGCCGCCGTTGGAAATCGTGTAGGTTCCTCCGGTCAGCTCGCTCACGGTGAGCTTGCCCTCCTGGGCGCGCTTGCCGAAGTCGGCGACCGCCTTTTCGATTTCGGCGATCGACATCAGGTCCGCATCGCGGAGAATGGGAACGACCAAACCGCGCGGGCTTCCGACGGCGATGCCGATGTCGAAATAGCCGTGATAGATGATATCGGTGCCATCGATCGACGCGTTGACCGCCGGAAATTTCTTCAGTGCATGGACCGCCGCCTTGACGAAAAATCCCATGAACCCGAGCTTGACGCCGTGCTCCTTTTCGAAGCGCTCCTTGTACCGGTTGCGCAGCTCGATCAGCGGACCCATGTTCACTTCGTTGAACGTGGTGAGGATGGCAGCCGTCGACTGCGATTGCACCAGCCGCTCGGCGACCCGCTGCCGGAGACGCGACATCGGAACGCGCTGCTCCGGACGCGTCCCCTGCGCCGGTTGAATGGGTGGCGCCTTGGCGCTCGGTTGAACGGCAGGAGACGAAGCGGGAACGGGTGCCGGCCTGGCGGCGTCGGCCTTGGCTTCGGCTTCGGCGGCGGCGATCACATCACCCTTGGTGATCCGTCCGCCGCGGCCCGTCCCGGAAACGTCGCCGGCAACGATGTCCTGCTCGGCCATCATCTTGCGCGCGGCAGGCAGAGCGGTGGCGGAAGCGGTCGCGGTGGCCTTCGCCGGCGCCGGCGCAGAGGGTGGAGCGGGCGACGGCGAGGCGGACGCTTTGGTCGTTTTCCCAGCAGGTGCTTTTGCCGCCGGCGCCACAGGGGCCGCGGGCGCCGCTTCCGTCGCCTTGCCCTCGGTGTCGATCACGGCGATGACTTCCTGCGCGGTGACTATCGAGCCGTCGGGCTTGCGAATCTCGATCAGCACGCCGGCATCGGGTGCGGGAAGCTCGAGCACCACCTTGTCGGTTTCGACATCGATCAGATTTTCATCGCGCTTGACCGACTGTCCGGCCTGTTTGTGCCAGCTGACGAGCGTTGCCTCGGCGATGGACTCGGGCAGGACCGGGACTTTGACCTCAATTCTCATCCACTATCCTCTGTGCCACGGCTCTCGCAACAGATCGTCGCGACTCGCAAATCCTCGGTCCGTGCGCCCTCGGTGCGCACTTTAGTGAGCCGTCACCATTTCACCCGACGCCAGCTCGGCGGCGAATGCGTCCTCAACCAATTGCTTTTGCTGTTCGAGGTGCTTGGCCAAGTAGCCGACCGCGGGTGACGCCGAAATCGGACGCCCGGCATAGTAGAGCACTTGGGTGTCGGCGATATCGGCTCTGAGGTAGGCGCGCAGACGGTACCAGGCGCTTTGATTCTGCGGCTCCTCCTGGCACCACACCACTTCCTTGAGGTTCGGATACTTGGCCACTTCGGCCTTGAAGTCGGCGTGCGGAAACGGGTACTGCTGCTCGAGACGGATGATCGCGATGTCGGCAATCTTGTTCTCGCGCTGATACGCGAGGAGGTCGTAATACACCTTGCCGCTGCAGACGATGACCCGGCGTACATTCTTCGGCGCCAGCGCGGCGACATCTCCGATGACGGTCTGGAAGTGTCCCAGCGCCAGTTGGTCGAGCGTCGACACGGCTTCCTTGTGCCGCAGCAGGCTCTTCGGGCTCATCACGATCAATGGCTTCCGGAAGTCGCGCACCATTTGCCGCCGCAGCAGATGGAAGATCTGCGCCGGCGTCGTCGGCACGCAGACCTGCATGTTGTGCTCGGCGCACAATTGCAAATAGCGCTCCGGGCGCGCCGAGGAGTGCTCGGGCCCCTGCCCCTCATAGCCGTGCGGCAAGAGCAGGGTCAAGCCGCAGACGCGTCCCCACTTGACTTCGCCGGCGGCGATGAACTGGTCGATCACCACTTGCGCGCCGTTGGCGAAATCGCCGAACTGCGCCTCCCACACCACCAGCTGGTTCGGCTCCGAGGTCGAGTAGCCGTACTCGAAGCCAAGCACCGCCTCCTCGGAGAGCACCGAGTCGATCATTTCGAAGTCCGGCTGCCCTTCCTTGACGTGCTGCAGCGGAATCCACGTTCCGGAATCCCATTTCTCGCGATTCTGGTCGTGCAGCACCGCGTGCCGATGCGAGAAGGTGCCGCGACCCGAATCCTGACCGGAAAAACGCACGCCATAACCTTCGTTGAGCAGCGCCGCGTAGGCCAGCGTCTCACCCATGCCCCAATCGATCGGCAGCTCGCCCTCGCCCATCGCGCGCCGATCGGCGATGACTTTTTCGACCCGCGGATGAAGCTTGAAGTCGGAGGGAACGTCGGTGACCTTTCTGGCCAGCGCCTGCAGTGCCTTCATCGGCACCGCCGTGGCCGCGTTGTCGGTCCAGTGCTTGCCGACGAATTTGGACCAGTCGACGGCGAACGGCGCCTTGTAATTCGAGAGAACGGTGGTATTGGTGTGGTAACCCTTGTCCATCGCCGCGCGATAGGTGTTGATCATCGCCTCCGACTCTTCGGGCGTGACCACCTTTGCAGCCTGGAGCCGCTCGGCATACAGCGCCCGCGTGCCGGGATGCTCGCGAATGCGCTTGTACATCAGCGGCTGGGTGATCATCGGCTCGTCGGCCTCGTTGTGCCCCTGCCTGCGAAAGCAGACCAGGTCGACGAAGACGTCCTTGTGAAACGTGTGGCGATATTCCATCGCCATTTCGACCGCCAGGAGGCACGCCTCGGGGTCGTCGCCGTTGACATGAAAGATCGGCGCCTCGACCATTTTCGCGACGTCGGTGCAATAGAGCGTGCCGCGCGTGTCGCGCGGATCCGAGGTCGTGAATCCGATCTGATTGTTGACCACGATGTGGATGGTGCCGCCGGTCTTATAGCCTCGGGTCTGCGACAGGTTGAGCGTCTCCTGCACCACGCCCTGCCCGGCGATGGCGGCGTCACCGTGGATCAACACCGGCAGCACCTGGTCGCGCGTTGAGTCGCTGCGCCGGTGCTGGCGGGCGCGCACCGAGCCCTCGACCACCGGGTCGACGATTTCCAGGTGCGAGGGGTTGAAAGCCAGCGTCAAGTGCATCGGGCCGCCCGGCGTCACGACGTCGGACGAAAATCCCTGGTGATATTTGACGTCTCCGGCGGAAAGATCGCTGGCGTGCTTGCCTTCGAACTCGGCGAACAGGTCCTTGGGCATCTTGCCCAGGATGTTGACCAGCACGTTGAGCCGCCCGCGATGCGCCATCCCGATGACGGTCTCCTGCACGCCGGCGGCGCCCGCTTTCTGGATCAGATGATCGAGCATCGGGATCATCGAGTCGCCGCCCTCGCCGGAAAATCGCTTCTGCCCGACGTACTTGGTATGCAGATAGCGCTCCAGCGTCTCGGCGGCGGTCAGCCGCTCCAGGATGTGCTTGCGAAATTCGGGCGAGTAATTCGGACAGGACCGCAGCGGCTCGAGGCGCTCCTGGATGAAGCGCTTTTGCGGCGTATCGGCCATGTACATGTACTCGGCGCCGAAGCTGCGGCAGTAGGTTTCCTGCAGCGCGCTGATCAAATCGCGCAAGCGCATGCGGTTCGCGCCTCCGGGAGCCCCTTTGAATGAGCCGATGTCGTATTCGGTGTCGAGGTCGGCCTCGGTAAAGCCGTAGCTCTTGATATCGAGGTCGGCAATATACGGCCGCTCGGCGCGCTTGAGCGGATCGATATCGGCCTGGAACAAGCCCAGCGTGCGGAACTTGCTGATCAGACGCAACACCAGCACCTGCTTGTGCATGGCCGCGGCATCGACCATGCCCCCGGCTAGCTTGCGATGTTTAGCGAGCTGAATGAACGAGTCGACGACGGGCGCGTGCGCGACGTCGGCGGCGCCGTCCCGGATCGTGTCGAAATAGGCGCGCCAATCGTCGCCGACCGTGCCTGGGTCGGCAAGGTAAGCCTCGTACTGCTCCTCGATAAACGGCGCATTGCCGCCGAAAAGCGTGCTGCTGCTCTCGAACTCCTGCATCGTGCTCATGGTTTCACCTGCTATCTTGGGTCGAGCGCCGAGTATCCAAGCCGTAACGGCGCCGCTAGCGCTTCGCCAGAGGCTGCACGTCGCGCCGGACGGCGCCGGTATAGAGCTGGCGCGGCCGCCCGATCTTCTGGTCGGGGTCCGAGATCATCTCGTTCCACTGCGCGATCCAGCCGACCGTCCGCGCCAGCGCGAAGATCGCCGTGAACAGGCTCACCGGAATCCCGATCGCGCGCTGCACGATGCCCGAATAGAAGTCGACGTTCGGATAAAGTTTTCGCTTGACGAAGTAATCGTCCTCGAGGGCGATCTTTTCCAGCGCCATCGCGAGCTTGAACAGGCGGTCATCGTGCAGCCCGAGCTCTTCCAGCACTTCGTAGCAGGTCTCGCGCATGAGCTTGGCGCGCGGATCGTAGTTTTTGTAGACCCGGTGGCCGAAGCCCATCAGTTTCACGCCTGAATTCTTGTCCTTGGCGCGCTTGATGAAGTCGCCGATCTTCGACACGTCGCCGATCTCCTCGAGCATATTCAGTGCTGCCTCGTTGGCGCCCCCGTGTGCCGGGCCCCATAGACAGGCGATGCCGGCAGCGATGCAGGCAAACGGGTTCGCGCCCGACGATCCTGAAAGTCGAACCGTGGAAGTCGAGGCGTTCTGCTCGTGATCGGCGTGAAGGATGAAGATGCGGTCGAGCGCGCGCACCAGCACATCGTTGACCTTGTAATCCTCGCAGGGCACCGAGAACATCATGCGCATGAAATTGGCCGTGTAGCCAAGCTCGTTGCGGGGATAAACGAATGGCTGCCCCATGGTGTACTTGTAGCAC
>JALZAO010000001.1 GCA_030948305.1 Pseudomonadota bacterium | reverse complement strand
GGCGGTAGCGGCAAGGCTTGATCGCGCCATGAAACCGACATGAGCGAACCGCCGGAGGCTACCGGCGCGGCGACGAGCCGCGCGCGGAAGCAAACGTGGGGGTTGATCGGCATCTCGCTTACGCTCTACGGAGTGCTCCGTTTCGTGTTCGGACCGCTGCCGCAGGACCCGGCGTATCACATTCTTGCTGACATCCGGCGTTGCGGATTTATTCCCCGCGCCGGCGACGTGTTGACCAATCTTTCCATCTTGGCGGCCGGTGTCGCCGGCTTGTTGCTGTGGCGCCGCGTGCATGTGGAGCCTCGGGAACGTGCGGCTTACGCGCTGCTCGTCGCGGGCATGCTGCTGACCGCGCTCGGGTCCGCGTATTACCACTGGGCGCCGGGCGATGCGCGCCTGGTCTGGGATCGCTTGCCGATGACGCTGGTGCTGGCGGCCTTGCTCACATTTCTGCTCGCGGATCGCATCGATCCGCTATTCGCCAGTGTCGCGCTGTGGCCCATCGCGGTGCTGGGCGCGGCAAGCGTCCTGTGGTGGGCATGGACCCGTTGGCAGGGAGTCGACGACCTGCGCTTGTACCTGATCGTGCGCATCGGCACGGGTGTCGCCATCGCCTTTCTGCTGCTGTTGCGGCGCGGACGATATTCGGCCGCGCCTTGGCTGTGGGCCGCGCTTGCGCTCGACATCGTCATGACCGTGGCGGAGCGGCTGGACAACGAGATTTACTCCGCGACCGGCATGTTGGTCTCCGGGCACAACGTCAAGCATCTCCTTGCCGGCGTGCTGCTGGGATGCACGCTCGCCTGGCTGGTGCTGCGAGAGCCGTCCCCGCCTTCCGGCGACAGGCCCCGGCTGTCCGGGTCAGAATTCGCTCGCTAGTCCACTGCGACGCGGGGCAGCGCCGTAACCCCGCTTTTACAGCGGCACGGACATCGGTTATTGTCGGTCCGAGAGACAAGAGTGCAAACGTAAACAACGAGCGTTGAGCGCAGGAGGTGTGACGTGATAGTGCGCATTATCGGGCGCTGTATTTCAGCCTGCGTCCTTGCGTTGGCGATCCAGGCACAGGCGCAGACCCCGGCGCCGGCGCAGACGCCGCCACCGCCGCAGCCCACGGCTCTTCGCGTCATCACCTTCGACGGTGGGTGGAATCTTCCGCTCTGGGCGGCGCAGCGTCAGGGCTTTTTCGAGGCGCAGGGCCTGGCCGTGCAGCTTTCGTACACGCCGACGTCGGTGTTCCTGGTCAGCGCCGTCCTCGAGGGCCGGGCCGACATCGCATTCGCCGGCTTCGACAACGTCGTCGCCTACCAGGAAGGACAGGGTGAGGCGAAGATTCCCGACAACCCTGATCTGTTCGCGTTCATGGGCGGCGACGGCGGCTTCCTGACTATCGTCGCCGCGCCGGCGGTGAAACGCTTCGACGACCTCAAGGGCAAGACGCTGTCGGTCGACGCGATGACGACCGGCTTTGCGTTTGTTGCTCGCGAGCTTGTCGCGAGCAACGCGCTGACGGAAACCGACGTCAATTTCGTGCGCGCGGGCGGCACCGCGAATCGCTACCGCGAGCTGATCGCGGGCAAGCACGATGCGACGCTGCTACGCACGCCATTCGAATTGCTGGCGCAAAACCGCGGGTTCAATGTACTCGCAAAGGCGGATGCGCTCGGCGCGTATCAGGGAACGGTGGGCGCCGCGCGCAGAAGCTGGGCCCGCGAGCACGACGCCGCATTGGTCGGATTCATTCGCGCCTATCGCGCCGCAACGGACTGGCTGTATGACCGCGCCAACCGCGAGATCGTCGAAGCGATTCTGGTCGCCAATGTTCGCGACATGACTCCCGCGCTCGCGAAGCAATCCTACGATCTGCTGCTCGGCGATAAAGGCGGGATCTCGCGCGATCTCGCGCCCGACCTCGCGGGCATGCGCACGGTGTTGCGCCTGCGCAGCAAGTTCGGCGCGCCAGCGAAGACCTTGACCGACCCCACGAAATACGTCGACCTAAGCTATCACGAGCGGGCCATGGCCACAGGAGCGCTCGGCAAGCGCTGAGCAACGATAAGGCAGCGCATGGCGCGAAAAGCACGCGAGCCGAAGATCGTCCGGCCCGACGACATCGACCCTCATCACCGCTGGGACCGTCCGCTGCAATCGCCCGGGCATACCCAGGTCGATTTTGAGGAGCGCGTCAACTTCAGGCGGCTGCACGACTATCGTCTGGCGCGAACGCGCGCGGCGCTGGCGAATTCGGGCTTGGGCGCACTGCTGTCCTTCGACCAGCACAACATCCGCTACACCACCAGCACCGTCATCGGCGAATGGGCGCGCGACAAGCTGACGCGCTATTCGCTGCTCACGGGCAACGGCGACCCCTACATCTGGGATTTCGGCTCCGCCGCCAGGCACCATCGCCTGCACGCGCCGTGGCTCGCGCACGACCATTGCCGCGCCGGATTGCTCGGCTTGCGCGGCGCGGTCGGCGGCGACATCACGCTCTTCCGCGACGCCGCGCGCGAGATCAAATCGATACTCGATGCCGAGGGCGTGGGGAAGATGCCCCTCGGTCTCGACGTCGTGGAGCCGCCGATGCTCTTCGAGCTGCAGAAGCTTGGGATCGAAATCCGCGACGGGCAGCAGACGATGCTGGCGGCGCGCGAAGTCAAGAACATCGACGAGCTGACGCTGCTCAACATGGCCGCGGCGATGGTCGACGGCGTGTATCAGGACATCGCCGAAGCGCTCAAGCCGGGCGTGAAGGAAAGCGAGATCGTCGCGCTGGCCACGGGCCGCCTCTACGGCATGGGATCGGACTGCGTCGAGGCGATCAACGCCATCTCCGGCGAGCGCTGTAGCCCGCATCCGCACAACTTCACCGACCGCCTGATCCGACCCGGCGATCAGGCGTTCTTCGACATCATCCAGTCGTTCATGGGCTACAGAACCTGCTACTACCGCACCTTCAATGTCGGCCGCGCGACGGCTTCGCAGCGCACCGCGTATCGCAAGGCGCGCGAATGGATGGATCGCACCATTGACCTGCTGAAGCCGGGCGTGAGCACCGACAAGATCGCGCGCTCGCTGCCGACGGCGAAGGACATCGGGTTTGCGAGCGAGATGGACGCATTCGGCCTCAATTTCTGCCACGGCCTGGGTCTCGGCCTGCACGAGCGGCCCCTCGTTTCGCGCCTGAACTCGCTCAAGGAGCCGATCGAGCTCAAGGCCGGGATGGTGTTCGCGGTGGAAACCTATTGCCCGGCAAGCGACGGCATCTCCGCGGCGCGCATCGAGGAGGAAGTCATTCTCACGCCTTCCGGGCCTAAGATCATCTCCCTGTATCCTGCGGAAGAGCTGCCGATTGCCAATCCGTATTAGGGCGCACCCAGCGCAGAGTCAACGAAAGAATAAGTGACAGAGCAAAAATTGAAGGTTGGCTGGATCGGCGCCGGTCGCATGGGCTACGAAATGGCGTCGCGACTGGCCAAGGGCGGCGCCGACGTCACGGTCTGGAACCGCACGCGCGCCAAGGCCGAGCCTCTGAGCCAATACGGTGCGAAGATTGCGACGGCGCTACCCCAGCTCGCGGCCTGCGACATGGTGTTCTGCATGGTGTCGACCTGGGATGACGTCAGGGAAGTCATCGCCGGTTCGAACGGGCTGTTGTCGGACGGCGGAGGTCTGCCGCGCATGGTCGTCGAATGCTCGTCGATTTCGCTCGAGGGTTCGGCCGAGCTGCGCGCTTTGTTGAAAGAGCGGGGTGTCGAGCTGCTCGCGGCGCCTGTTTCGGGAAACGCGAAGGTGATCAAGGCGGGCAAGCTTTCGTTCGTCTGCTCCGGGCCGAAGGCGGCGTACGACGCGGCGCTGCCGTTTCTCAAGATGATCGCTCCCGCGGCCAGCTACGTCGGGGAGGGCGAGCTCGCGCGCATCGTCAAGATCTGTCACAACGTGTTTCTCGGCGTCATGACCCAGTCGCTCGCGGAAATCACGGTGCTGGCAGAGAAGGCAGGTGTACCGCGAAACGCTTTCCTGGATTTTCTGAACCAGAGCGTGTTGGGTTCGGTCTTCACGCGCTACAAGACGCCGGCATTCGTCAACCTCGACTTCAAGGTGACGTTCACGCCGTACCTCCTGCGCAAGGACCTCGACCTCGGACTGGATGCGGCGCGCCGCTACGGCGTGCCGATGCCGCTCGCGTCGATCACTCGCGACGCGGTGCAGACCTTGATCGGTCGCGGCATGACCGAAGAAGATTTTGCCAAGCTGCTGGTGCTGGAAGCCGAGGCGGCCGGTCTCAAGCTCGAGCCGGAAAATATTCCGGTGAGCGACGGCTTGTAGGATCGGGTTTGCATTACGACAATGAGTGACGTGCGCGTCTTAATATCGTCGTTCCCGCGGAAGCGGCAACCCAGTGTCTTTTGCACAAACGCCACTGGATCCCCGCTTTCGCGGGGACGACGCAAGTTTTGAAGGAGCCAAGCGTGAAACTACTCCGTTGCTTCGCGGCGTTCGGCTGCGCCATGTTGTTGTCGTTGCTGATATCCGGACAAGTCAGTGGACAGCAATACCCCAACAAACCGGTGCACGTGATCGTGCCGTTCACCGCCGGAAGCGCCACCGACATCCTGGCGCGCACCTTCGGCCAGAAACTCTCCGAGCTGTGGGGTCAGCCGGTCATCATCGACAATCGAGCCGGCGCAGGCGGCACCATCGGTGCGGCCGTCGTCGCCAAGGCGCCGGCCGACGGCTACACGCTGCTGGTGCATTCCGCCGCGCACGCCTACAACCCCTCGATCTATACTAATCTGCCCTTCGATACGGCCAAGGATTTCATCGAAGTCGTGCCGCTCGCCGGGCAGCCGAACGTGCTGGTGGTCGCGCCTTCGGCAGGCGTCAAGACGGTCGCCGAGCTGATCGCGCTCGCCAAGCAAAAGCCGGGGCAGTTGAATTTCGGCTCGGCCGGAACCGGCAGCGGCACCCATATCAACGCCGAAAAATTCAAGCTCGCCGCTGGTATGGACGCGCTCCACATTCCTTACAAAGGCACACCCGAAGCGCTGACCGACACGATGGCCGGACGGGTGACCTATTTCTTTTCGCCGATTTCCGCGGCGCTGCCCAACGTGCGCGAAGGCAAGCTGCTCGCGCTTGGCGTGAGCACGGCAAAGCGCTCGGCGGCGCTGCCCAATGTGCCGACCATCGCCGAGTCCGGCCTTCCGGGTTTCGACTACAACCTGTGGGTGGGTGTCTTTGCGCCGGCCGGAACGCCGCCCGACATCGTCGACAAGATCAACAAGGACGTCGCGCGCCTGCTGCAATCGGCGGAGGTCAAGGAGCGATTCGCCAACCTCGGTGCCGAACCGATGCCGATGACCCCCGCCGAATTCAAGAATTTTGTGCGCGCGGAGATCGACGAGTCCGCCAAGGTGATCAAAGCCGCCGGCATCAAGGTCCAGTAGAGAAACCTCGGCAAGAAATCACTCAGGCAAATCCCGCAGCCTCGCGGCACCCGCGGCGCCAGTCCGAGAGTCGTTGTCGCCATGTAGCAAAAGACATACCATAGCCGCGCAGCGCGACGCATCTTATCGATCGCGTGCCGACGATCGGGCGAGGAGAAGATGGAAGCTCAGCTGGCGACGTTCCCACGCTTGTTGCTTGAGCACGCACATGCGCGTGGCGAACGACCCGCAACGCGCGAGAAAGATCTCGGCATCTGGCAGACATGGAGCTGGGAGCAGGTCGCCGGCGAGGTTCGCGCGCTTGCATGCGGGCTCGCGGCCCATGGATTCAAGCGCGGAATGCGTTTGGCGATCATCGGCGACAACCGGCCGCGCCTGTACTGGTCGATGACCGCGGCGCAGGCGCTGGGAGGCATCGCGGTGCCGATGTATCAGGATGCGCCGGCGGCGGAATTCGCCTACGTGCTGAACGACGCCGAGATCATCTATGCCATCGTCGAGGATCAGGAGCAGGTCGACAAGATCCTCGAAGCGGCGCCGCAGGTTCCGAGCCTGAAGCATATCTATTACGACGATCCACGGGGGCTACGCAATTACGACGGCGTGACCAGCGTCGACCGCTTGATGGAAATCGGACGCGAGTTCGATCTCGCGCATCCGGATTTCTACAACGACGAAGTCGCAAGAGGCCGCCCAGGAGACGTGTCGATCGTGCTCTACACGTCGGGCACCACCGGCAAGCCCAAAGGGGTTTGCCAGACACACTCCGCGTTTATCGTCTCGGCACAGGGCGGCTGCGAGTTCGACAAGCTCGACTCTCGCGACAGCATTCTGTCGTACCTGCCCATGGCATGGGTGGGCGACCATCTGTTCTCGTACGCCCAGTGGCTGGTCGCAGGGTTCACGATCAACTGCCCGGAGTCAGGCGACACCGTGATGACCGACTTGCGCGAGATCGGTCCCACGTACTATTTTGCGCCGCCGCGGGTGTTCGAGAACCTGCTTACTCAGGTCATGATCCGCATGGAAGACGCAAGCGCGATCAAGCGCGGACTGTTTCGATACTTCACCGACGTTGCCAAGCGCTGCGGCTCGTCGATACTCGACCGCAAGCCGGTCGCGGTGAGCGATCGCCTTCTGTATGCGCTAGGGAATGTGCTGGTCTACGCACCGCTGCGCAATGTTCTCGGCATGAGCCGCATCCGCGTCGCGTATACCGCGGGCGCTGCCATAGGTCCCGATCTTTTTCGCTTTTATCGCTCGATCGGGATCAACTTGAAGCAGCTCTACGGCTCGACCGAGACCTGCGCCTACGTGTGCCTTCAGCCCGACGGCGGGGTCAAGTTCGACACTGTGGGCCAGCCGGCGCCGGGCGTTGAAATCAAGATCGCCGAAGGCGGCGAAGTCATGGTGCGCGGTCCGATGCTGCTCAAGGAATACTACAAGCGGCCCGATGCTACCGCGGAGTCTATCGATGGCGAGGGGTTTTTTCATACCGGAGATGCCGGGTTGATCGACGAGGGCGGGCAGCTCAAGATCATCGACCGCGCCAAGGACGTCGGCAAGATGAGCGGCGGCGCGATGTTCGCGCCGAACTATATCGAGAACAAGCTCAAGTTCTTTCCGCACATCAAGGAGGCGGTGGCGTTTGGCGACGGCCGCGACAGAGTGTGCGCGTTCATCAACATCGACATGGGCTCGGTCGGCAACTGGGCCGAGCGCCGCGGCATCGCGTACTCGGGCTACACCGACCTCGGCGCGAAGCCCGAGGTCTATCGGCTCATCGGCGAATGCGTGGAGCAGGTCAACGCCGAGTTGGCGCGGGAGGGCCCGCTCTCCGCGTCGCAGATTCACCGCTTCATCATCCTCCACAAGGAGCTCGACCCGGACGATGACGAGCTGACGCGGACGCGCAAGGTGCGCCGCAACTTCATCGCCGAAAAGTACGGCGTGCTGATCGATGCGCTGTATTCGGACAAGAACGCGCAGCACATCGAAACGCTGGTGAAGTTTGAAGATGGCCGCAGCGGCATGGTGGCCGCCGACTTGAGGATAGAGGAAGCCAAAACCCTGCCCGCAACCGCCGCGCGCGAGGCAGCGTGAGGGGCAAAACCACCGCATGAGCACCGCACGCAGCAGCGGCGCGGCGGTGCTCGAGCTCGACAATATCTCGCTTTCGTTCGGCGGGGTGAAGGCGCTCACCCGAATAAGCTTCGAGGTGCGCGAGCACGAGATCCGCGCGATTATCGGACCCAACGGCGCGGGCAAGAGCTCGATGCTGAACGTGATCAATGGGGTCTACCATCCGCAGCAGGGAACGATCACGTTTCGCGGCGAGGTCCGGCGCGACATGAACACTCACAGGGCCGCCGCGCAGGGCATTGCGCGCACATTCCAGAACATCGCGCTGTTCAAGGGCATGTCGGTTCTCGATAACATTCTGACCGGGCGCAATCTCCGGATGAATGCGACATTCATCGAGCAGGCCATTTACCTTGGGCGCGCGCGGCGCGAGGAGCTGGAGAACCGGCGCAAGGTCGAGGAGGTCATCGATTTCCTCGAAATCCAGCATATCCGCAGGACGCCGGTGGGGAAGCTGCCGTACGGATTGCAAAAGCGCGTGGAGCTCGCGCGCGCGCTGGCCGCGGAACCGATTTTGCTGCTCCTCGACGAGCCGATGGCAGGCATGAACGTCGAGGAGAAGCAGGACATGTGCCGCTTTGTGCTCGATGTCAACGAGCAGTACGGCACGACGATTGTGCTGATCGAGCACGACATGGGTGTGGTCATGGACATTTCCGACCGCGTCGCAGTGCTCGACTATGGCAAGAAGATCGGCGATGGCACGCCCGACGAGGTGCGTGGCAACCAGGCAGTGATCGACGCGTATCTGGGCGTGGCGAATTGAACAGAGTTGCGGACGAGTCTCGGAGCTGATCGCATATGCAGTTCTTCTTCGAAGTCCTGATCGGCGGGCTGCTCTCCGGCGTGATGTATTCGCTTGTCGCACTCGGGTTCGTGTTGATCTACAAGGCGTCGGGAGTCTTCAACTTCGCGCAGGGCGCAATGGTGTTTCTGGCGGCACTGACATACGTCGGTCTGCTCGAGCAGGGGCTGCCCGCGTTGGCGGCTCTGCCAGCCACGCTCGCGGTGATGGTGGTGTTGGGGCTGGCCATCGAGCGCGTCGTGCTGCGTCCATTGGTCAATCAGCCGCAGATCGCGCTGTTTATGGCGACGATCGGCCTCACGTTTTTCATCGAAGGTTTCGCGCAAATAGTGTGGGGCGCCAACGTACGAGGATTGGAGCTCGGGCTTCAAGACGAGCCCATTCAGTGGGTGACGGACACGACTGGCATGGTCGTTTCGAAGTTCGACCTCGTGGCCGCCGGCGTGGCGGCGATCCTCGTAACGCTGCTCGCGTTGTTTTTCAACCGGACAAGGATCGGACGAGCGCTGCGCGCGGTGGCCGATGATCATCAGGCGGCGCTGGCCGTGGGCATCCCGTTGCAGCAGATCTGGGCGATCGTGTGGGGTGTGGCCGGCGCCATCGCGCTGGTCGCCGGTCTTCTCTGGGGTGCGCGTAACGGAGTCCAGTACGCGCTGACCTTCGTTGCCTTGAAGGCGCTGCCGGTCCTGATCCTGGGCGGCTTCGAGTCGATTCCAGGCGCGATCGTCGGCGGCCTCATTATCGGAGCGTCGGAAAAGCTCGCGGAAGTCTATCTGGGCCCGTTTGTCGGCGGCGGCATCGAAGGCTGGTTTCCATATGTCCTCGCCCTCCTGTTCCTCCTGATCCGGCCCGAGGGCTTGTTCGGCGAGAAGATCATTCGCCGTATTTGAGCGCCAGGCCAGCCAGGACCGCGCATGTTCTATCGCGAAGCAGGGCAGTTCAAGACGTCGTACCAGGACGACGTTGCGATCTTTCCGATCCGTCAGGACAGGATCGCCATCGCTCTGATCGTGATCACCGCTTTCGTTGTCATTCCGCTGTCGGCCACGCCGTATGTGTTTACCGGAGTGCTGATCCCTTTTCTGATACTTTCGCTCGCCGCGATCGGGCTCAATGTCCTGACCGGTTATGCCGGCCAGCTATCGCTCGGCACCGCGGCTTTCATGGCGGTAGGCGCGTTCGCATCGTACAACTTCATGTTGCGCGTTCCCGGAATGCCGATTCTTCTTGCGTTCGCTGGCGGCGGCACGATCGCGGCGCTGGTGGGGATCCTGTTCGGCCTGCCGAGCCTGCGCATTCGCGGCTTCTATCTCGCGGTGGCGACACTCGCCGCCCAATTCTTCATCCTCTGGTTCCTGACCAAGGTCGGCTGGGTCACGAATTACAGCTCTTCGGGCGTGATTACTGCACAGCCGATCGTCATTCTCGGCTATACGTTTACAACTCCCGCGGCAAAATATCTGCTGGTGCTGTCGATCGTGACATTGATGGCGCTTGCGGCGAAGAACATGGCCCGGGGCAACGTGGGCCGCTCATGGATGGCGGTGCGCGACATGGACGTCGCGGCCGAGGTGATAGGCATCCGCCCAATGCGCGCCAAGTTGCTGGCGTTCGCGGTGAGTTCTTTCTATTGTGGCGTGGCGGGCGCGCTGTTCGCGTACGCGTACCTGGGAACCGTCGAGCCGGAGGCTTTCAACCTCGACCTGTCGTTCCGCATCCTGTTCATGGTGATCATCGGAGGCATGGGGACGATCCTGGGATCATTCCTCGGCAGCGCTTTCGTCACGCTGCTGCCGGTGCTGCTCAGCGTGACCGTGCGTTATCTCGACAGCAACCTGAATCTGCACATCGCCGAAAGCGCGATCTCCAACCTCGAATTGATGGTGTTCGGCGGCCTCATCATCTTCTTTCTGATCGTCGAGCCGCACGGTCTCGCGCGACTTTGGCAGATTGCGAAGGAAAAGCTTCGCCTGTGGCCGTTCCCGCATTGATCCGCGTTGTCATCCTATGGCAGAAGGTCCGTCGAGGGGTATTATGGGAGGTTGTGCCGGTTTGATTGATTTTGGGCGATGGTGCCGGTACGTGGAATCGCGGGCTGTTTAAATACGGATGTGTCAGGAGGAACCAATGAAGGCGATCACGAAGGTGTTGTTGGGCATCGCGCTGCTCGCGACAACAACGGCGGCCAGTGCGCAGAAGGAACAGTACGTTCCGGTTCTGTCGTATCGGGTGGGGCCCTACGCGGCAGGCGGGTCCGGCTACTATGGCGGAGCGATCGACTATTGGACGCTTGTCAACATGACCGGCGGCGTGAACGGCGTGAACATGAAGTGGGAGGAATGCGAGACGGAATACAACGCTTCCAAGGGCGTGGAATGTTACGAACGGCTGAAGAAGAACCATGGCGGGGCCTCGACTGTAGAACCGCTGTCGACCGGCATCGCCTACGGCCTCTTCAGTCGCGTCGCCGAGGACAAGATTCCCATGACGACCTTCGGGTACGGCCTCGCGAGTTCTGCCGACGGCCGCGTCTACGATTGGGTATTTCCGCTTGGTACAACCTACTGGGACCAGATGGCGGCGATGATCGCCTATCTCGGCCAGAAGGAAGGCGGGCTCGACAAGCTGAAGGGCAAGAAGATCGCTTTCCTTTACCACGACTCGGCCTATGGCAAGGAACCGATCCCGGTGCTCGACGCGCTGTCCGCCAAGCTCGGCTACGATGTCCTCAAGATTGCCGTCACCCCACCCGGACAGACGCAGGAATCGCAGTGGTTACAGATCCGCCAAGCCAAGCCCGACTATGTGATCGTGTGGACGTACGGCGTCATGAGCACGGTGGCCTTGAAGACGGCCGCAAAAACCGGTTATCCGCGCGACAAGCTGCTGGGTGTATGGTGGGCCGCCTCGGAGGAGGATATCGTCCCCGCCGCCGATTCCGCCAAGGGTTACGTCAGCGCCACGTTTTCCGCGCAGGGCACCAATTTTCCAGTGATACAGGACATCAAGTCGAAGGTCTACGGCGCCAAGAAGGGCAACCTCGAGGATCCGACGCGCCTCGGTAACGTTATGTACAACCGTGGTGTCACCTACGGCATGATCGTGGTCGAGGCGCTGCGCGTCGCGCAGGCAAACTACGGCAAGGGCAAGGTGATGACGCCGCAACAGCTGCGCTGGGGCTTCGAGCATCTGGACCTGACCGAAGGCCGCATCAAGGAGCTCGGCGCTGCTGGGCTCTTTCCGGCGATCAAGACGAGCTGTGCCGACCACGAAGGGTCGGGCATGGTGAAATTCCAGCGCTGGGAGGGTACCGGCTTCAAGCAAGTCACGCCGTTCATGGCGGGCGACCGCGAAATGGTGCGCAAGATGGTCGAAGAGTCGGCGGGCAAGTACGCCGCGGAAAAGAAAATCGCCCTTCGCGATTGCGCGAAGGAGAATTAGTCGGGTCGTGCGGAGGTGCCGCCATCGGCGGTGCATCCGCTCGGCGCATGAAACTTGCTGACCGATTGTGCCGGCGCCGCGAGGGCTGCTTCGACGCTGGGCGGTTTAATTCTCACATGAGACACTCGTACGGACGCTTGTTTGCCCAATGACTGCCGCCGCGGCCGCCGCTGTGCACGGTCTTTCGGTCAACAATATCGAGGTCATCTACGACCACGTCATTCTTGTTTTGAAGGGAGTGTCGCTGGAAGTTTCGCATGGCAAGATCGTGGCGTTGCTGGGCGCGAACGGTGCCGGCAAGACCACGACGCTGAAGGCAATCTCGAATCTGCTCTCCGCCGAGCGCGGCGACGTCACCAAAGGGACGATCGAGTTCATGGGGCGTCGCGTCGACAAGCTCACCCCGAACGAGCTGGTGAAGATGGGCGTTTGCCAGGTCATGGAGGGACGCCACTGTTTCGCGCACCTGACCATCGAGGAGAACCTGCTCACTGGAGCGTTCACCCGCAAGATCTCGCGCGTGGAAACACGCGATGCGCTGGAAAAGGTCTACCGCTATTTTCCCCGGCTCAAGCAGCGACGCACGAGCCTTGCTGGTTATGCGTCCGGCGGCGAGCAGCAGATGACCGCGGTGGGTCGAGCGCTGATGGCGCAACCGTCGATGATCCTGCTCGATGAGCCTTCGATGGGGCTCGCGCCGCAAATCGTCGAGGAAATCTTCGAGATCGTGCGCGACCTCAACAAGAACGAGCGCGTGAGCTTCCTTCTCGCGGAGCAGAATACCAACGTCGCGCTTCGCTTTGCCGATTACGGCTACATCCTCGAGAACGGCCGTGTCGTCATGGACGGTGCCGCGGATGATCTAGCGCGAAACGAGGACGTGAAGGAATTCTATCTCGGCCTGTCGAGCGCGGGGCGCAAGAGCTTTCGCGACGTGAAGCACTATCGCCGCCGCAAGCGCTGGCTCGCTTGAGCGGCACCGGCGGACGAGCCGCGGAAGCCGGAGCAGCATCCAACGGCCATGCACTTCACCCAGGATTGGTTCTCGCAGCACATCCCGATCTGGACTCGCTTGCTGGAGGAATTTAAGGACAAAGCCGGCCTTCGCGTGCTGGAAATCGGCACTTTCGAGGGCAGATCGACGTGCTGGCTGCTCGAAAACATCGTCTCTGGCGAGGGCGCGCATATCGACTGCATCGACACCTTCGAAGGCGCCGAGGATATGGTCGCGCTCCAGCTCGACATGAGCAATATGCGCGACGTGTTCGAATCCAACATAGCGCCCTGGCGCGACCGGGTGTCGGTTTATGCAGGCGAGAGCGCTGCCGTGCTTCGCGGACTGTCAGGCCCATTCGACCTGGTGTATGTCGACGGGTCGCATCGGGCGGCCGACGTGCTCGCCGATGCGGTGCTGAGCTGGCCGCTGCTCAAGGATGGCGGCATCATGCTCTTCGACGATTATCTGTGGCAGCAGGATCCGCGGCCCGAGCATTGCCCGCGGCTCGGCATCGACAGCTTTCTTCGCTGTCAACGGGGCTGGTTCGATGTCCTGCTTGCGCAATACCAGGTCGCGGTTCGCAAGCGCTCCGAATATGTGCAGCCCGAACAAAGCAGCGCGGACGCAGACAAGAAGCAGGGCGGATCGACTCGCGACGCCAAGATCGTCTATGCCGGACCGAAATTCACCTTCCGTCGTTAGTGCGGCGAAACTAACATGATCATGGCCGATTATTTCGACACGCTCGAGACGCGCGACTCCGAGCTGCGCGAACGCGCGCTGCTCGCGGCGCTGCCGACGCAGATCAGTCACGCCAAAGCTCACGCACCGGCGTACGCACGACTACTGGCCGACGTCGAGACCAGAGACGTGACATCGCGCGCGGCGCTGTCGCGGCTGCCGGTGGTACGGAAGTCCGATCTGCACGAGTTGCAGAAATCCAATCGCCCGTTCGGCGGCTTCGCCACGGTCGGCTGGGGCGCCGCCACGCTGGTTTTCGCTTCGCCCGGTCCGATCTACGAGCCCGAGGGCCGCGGCGCCGACTATTGGCGCCTCGCGCGGGCGCTCTATGCGGCGGGATTTCGTGCCGGTGACCTGGTGCATAACTGTTTCTCTTATCACTTCACGCCGGGGGGCGCGATGGTGGAAAACGGTGCTCGCGCGCTCGGCTGCACCGTCTTTCGCGGCGGCACCGGCCAGACCGAGCAGCAGATCGAGGCGATGATCGACCTCCAGCCCGATGGCTACGTCGGCACGCCTTCGTTCCTGAAGATCATTCTGGAAAAGGCCGACGAGCGTCAGCTCGCCATGCCGAGCCTCAGGAAAGCATTGCTCTCGGGCGAAGCGGTTGCTGCGTCGTTTCGCGATGCGCTCGGCGCGAGAGGCATTCGCGCCCAACAGGTCTACGCCACCGCCGACGTCGGTTCGATCGCTTACGAATCCGAGGCGCGCGAAGGTCTCATCGTCGACGAAGGCGTGCTGGTCGAGATCGTGCGGGCGGGGACCGGGGATCCCGTCGCTGCCGGAGAGGTCGGCGAAGTTGTGGTCACGCTGCTCTCCAACCGGGAATACCCGCTGATTCGCTTCGGCACCGGCGACCTCTCGGCAATAGTGCCCTCTTCGCTGTCGACTGCATCACCGTGCGGCCGCACCAACCTGCGCATCAAGGGCTGGATGGGCCGCGCCGATCAGACGACCAAGGTCAGGGGCATGTTCGTGCATCCGTCGCAGATTGCGGCCATCGTCGCGCGCCATCCCGAGATTGCGAAAGCGCGGCTCGTGGTCGACAACCCGCAGGGCACCGATAGGATGACGCTGCACGTCGAGATGCAGGCCGGCGATCCGTCCACTCGGGAGGCAATCGTGGCCAGCATCCGCGAAATCACCAAGCTTCGCGGCGAAGTGACGATCGGCGCACCCGGCGAGCTCGCCAACGACGGCAAGGTGATCGACGACGTTCGGCGCTACGATTGACCGCTGCCTGGCCGGCGTGGGGGTGATTTTATCAACGGCTGCACGGCGCGCTGTGCTACGATCGCCGCGAGCGCTTTTATCATGGCCACAACCGCTTCCGACACCCGCTCGCCGACGCCGCTCGCCGAGGAGACGTTGCGCGCGATTACCGGCACCGGCGTGGTTCGCAGTTTCCCCAAGAACACGATACTGATCAACGAGGGCGATACCGCCGATTCGCTGTTCATCGTGCTGAGCGGGCGGGTCAAGGTCTTCGCCAGCAACGAAGCCGGCCGCGAAATCGTGCTCAGCTTCTTCGGTCCGGGCGAATACGTCGGCGAGATGTCGCTCGACGGCAGTCCGCGATCGGCCTCGGTGATGACCATGGAGCCGACCTCGTGCGCCATCGTCACTCGGGCCAACTTCCGCCAGTTCGTGCTCGCGCACCCCGAATTCGCGCTGCATCTGGTTGAGAAGCTGATCCAGCGTATACGCGTCACTACCGAAACCGTGAAAAGCCTCGCACTGTCCGACGTCTACAGCAGACTGGTCCGGCTGATCATGGCGCTGGCCGTGGAGCGTGAGGGGACTCTCGTCGTTCCCGAGAAGCTCACCCAGCAGGACATCGCCGAGCGCGTCGGCGCCTCGCGCGACATGATCAGCCGCTTGTTCAAGGACCTCGTCTCGGGCGGCTATCTAAGCATCAAGGATCGAACGATTACGGTCCTCAAAAAGCCGCCGTCAGGGTGGTAGGGCGGTAGGCGCGCGTCTCCCGCGGCTCTCGAGCCGCGGCCTGAGCGCCATGAATTTTCTGCAATATCCTGCTCGAATCCTCCGTCGCGCCACGCTAGGGCGTGACGCTACAGTGGGCGCATCGGACGGCAGATCATCGCCGCCGGTAGCAAGCGGCCTCTTGGGGTGGGTCCGCTGCGAAATCCACGAAGCGCGAGGAGATTGCAATGACCAATTCAAGACGATCTTATTCGAGCAGGAGACGTTTGCTCGCGTCGGTCAAGGTTGCGGCGTTGCTTGCCGCACTGGGGTTTATCACGGTGATACTGGAACAGCCGGGACTGATTGCGTCGCCCAGCAACTCGAGAACGTCGATCGAGCAAAGCATGTATCAGGCCGATTCGGGCGGCGCGGTGGCAACTCGTTCCGTGGCCGAGCCCGCCGCATCTGAGTCGCGGTTGCCGACGCCTGATGATCTGCCGACGTATTTTCCGGGCCGGTTTGCGCCGCCGGCAGGCGAGGTCGAGTTGCTGCCGCCGACGTTCTGATTGCGCATCCGCTTCGATAACCTCTCGAAAGCGTGATGAGTTCGATGCGTTCCTGAAGGCGAGCCTTTAGCGGCAAGCACGACAGGTAGCGATGCAATGGCGGGCGCAACTCGATTGCGCCTGCCAACCAACTAACGCGGCGTCGAATTTATTCGATCGCTGTCGAACCGCCGTTGCGCTCTGCCATTCATGGCTTTGCGCAATCGCAGATGTCATTGCCCTTGTCGAAGACGATTCGCCATTGCCCGGGCGCGTCGCGACGCCAGATCGACGTGAAGGTAGCAAACAGCTTGCCCTGCGAATCGCGCACCGGGCCGGTGCTCAGCGCAAGCTCACCTGATTCGAGCACCTGAACCTGCTCGGGCTGCCACGAGAACGGCGCCTCGGGCTTTTCATAGAAGCGCTGCCACGCATCGGCGACTCGTTGCTTGCCGCGAATCGGCGTCTGCCCAGGCCCGGAAAAGAAAATGGTGTCATGGGCTAGAAACGACTTGAACGCTAGGTGATCGCGGTCGGCCATGGTCTTGGCAAACGCGCGTTCGGTGTCGGCGACCTCGCGTTCCGCGCGAGAAGTGTCGCGCGGCGCCGGCGCGGCACACGCGCAGAGCAGCGCGGCGAAAAACAGAAATGCCGGAAACGACCGCAATCGCTTCAGCGGCAAGGACCGCGTCATGAAGCTGGCCGGGTGCGACTGCACGGGTCTTGGGATCCCGGGCATTCGTGCGGCGCCATGCCGGTCAGATGCCGCCCATGCAGACGTATTTCACCTCGAGATACTCTTCGATGCCGTACTTCGAGCCTTCGCGTCCGATCCCCGACTGCTTGACGCCGCCGAAGGGTGCCACCTCGGTGGTGATGAGTCCCGTGTTGACCCCGACCATCCCGTACTCGAGCGCTTCGGCGACGCGCCAGATTCGTCCGATGTCGCGCGAGTAGAAATACGACGCGAGGCCGAACTCGGTGCGATTGGCGAGCTCGATGACTTCGTCGTCGGTCTTGAAACGGAACAGCGGGGCGACCGGACCGAATGTTTCCTCGCTGAAGATTTTCATATCGGCCGTCACGCCCGTGAGCACCGTCGGTTCGTAGAACGTGCCGCCCAGCGCGTGGCGCTTGCCTCCGACCGCGATCTTGGCGCCGTGCGCGGTGGCGTCGGCGACGTGCTCCTCGACTTTTTCCAGGGCTTGGCGATTGATAAGAGGGCCCTGCGTCACGCCCGGGTCGACCCCCGACCCGACCTTGAGCGCGCGCACGCGCTCGGAAAGCTTCGCCGCAAACGCGTCGTAGACCTTGTCATGAACGAACAGGCGATTGGCGCAGACGCAGGTCTGCCCGGTGTTGCGATATTTGGAAACGATCGCGCCCTCGGCCGCAGCGTCGAGATCGGCGTCGTCGAAAACGATAAACGGCGCGTTGCCCCCAAGCTCGAGCGAGATCTTCTTGACCGTCGAGGCGACCTGCTTCATGAGCGCGCGGCCGACCTCGGTCGAGCCGGTAAAAGAAACCTTGCGCACGACGGGATTTGAAGTCATCTCGTCGCCGATCGCGCGCGCGTCGCCGGTCACGACGTTGAGGACGCCCGGCGGAAAACCCGCGCGGGCCGCAAGTTCGGCGAGGGCCAGCGCCGAGAACGGCGTCGCTGCCGCGGGTTTGATCACGACGGTGCAGCCCGCGGCAAGCGCAGGAGAGACCTTGCGGGTGATCATCGACGATGGAAAGTTCCACGGTGTAATAGCGGCGCAGACGCCGACCGGCTGCTTGATCGCGATGAGCCGGCGGTCATTGCCGATGGTCGGAATCACGTCGCCGTAGGCTCGCTTCGCTTCCTCCCCGAACCACTCGGTGTACGCGGCGCCGATCGCAATTTCCCCCTTGGATTCGGACAGCGGCTTGCCCTGCTCGGTGGTGAGAATCAGTGCGAGGTCGTCCGCGTGCGCGAGCTGCAGGTCGGACCATTTGCGCATGATTGCAGCGCGTTCCTTGGCGGTCTTTTCACGCCACGCGGGCCACGCGCGGTTTGCGGCGTCGATCGCGCGTGCGGTTTCGGCGGTGCCCATCCGCGGAACCGACCCCAATTTGCGGCCCGTGGCCGGATTGACGACGTCGACCGTTTGCGCCGACACGGCGTCAGACCATTGTCCGTCGATATAGCACTGCTGCCTGAAAAGCCTGGCGTCTCTGAGCGACAACGCTGCAGGCGAAACCGAAGTGTCGTTGGGGACCATGGAAATTATCTTTCAATAAGAATAAAACCTTGTCGGAAATCGCAGCATAGCGCGCGTCGAGCGTGGTGTTTCAAGCTGTGGCGCCTGAGCGATCATTGCTCGAGCTGTCGGGAGATCCGAATCGATCGTGATCACAACATGGGCGGTCTAACAGGAGCTTGAGACTACGCGGAATGTAGTGTACATATTTCGCAATAATCGACCTAAATTGCCGATCTGAGGCGCCAGGGGTCAACGCTTTCCGGCACACAGCGACAGCGTGCGGCAGGAACAGCTTTCATTCGTCGCTATTCGACCTCAGACGCCTGGGGGCATGAACTGCACAGCGCCGCCGTTGGTCACCTTTAAAGATACCGTTCACTCCAACACGACGGATGTTGTCTATCACAGGGAACGACTATTGCTTTATGCCAGTGGCATTGCCGCCGTGGTGTGGCAATCAAAGACGATACGGCTGCTATTCAACATTAAACAGGTTGTAGAGGACATGCGCAATCGCGGCTTCACTCTCATCGAAATAATGATTGCGATCGTGATCGTCGCGATACTCGCGGCGATTGCACTGCCGGCTTACACCAGTCAGCTTCGCAAATCGTCGCGCGCCGAGGCGCAGTCGGTCCTGACGACGGCTGCCGGCAACGAGCAGCAGTACCTCCTCAACCGAAGGGCTTATGCGTCGTCATTGCGCGATCTCAGTGTCGCGGTGCCAGCCGATCTCAATGGAAAGTATACGTTCACGGTTGCGGCGACAGCTGGCCCGCCTCCGACGTTTACCCTGACCGCAACCGCGATCGGCGCCCAAGCCAACGACGCTTGTCCGACGCTGGTTCTCGACAATGCAGGCAACAGAACGCCCCCGGCGTGCTGGTGACGAGCAAGCCATGATCAACTCATCGTCTGCAGCTCGCAGCACCCGGACCGGCCCGCCCGGCTTCACGGCCATCGAGCTGGTCATCGTGATCGCCATCATCACCGTCATCGCAGCAATCGCGCTGCCCGACCTTTCCAATCTTCTTGTGAATCAGCGTCTGCGTGCGGCTGGCACCGATCTGATGTCGTCGCTGATCGTCGCGCGAAGCGAAGCGATCAAACGCAACGGGCCGGTCGAAATCCGTCCGGCCAGCGGCACCGATTGGACCAAGGGTTGGGTAGTGAGCGCGACCGCGAGCAACGAACAGATCGATAAGAAGAATCCGCTGGGACCAAACGTCGCCGTCAGTTTGGCGCCCGCATTCATTGCTTATCAGCACAACGGACGGTTGAGCACTGCCGCGACAAACAAGGTGCAGTTCAGCGACAACCGCAGCGGCAGCGCGTTGCCTCCCCGCTGCCTTGTCATCTACCCCAGCGGGCTTCCAAAACTCAGTCTCGGAGCATGCGCATGAAACTTCGTTCCCCGTCCGGTGAGGCCGGCTTCACCCTGATCGACGTTCTGATCTCGATCTTCATTCTCGCATTCGGAATGCTGGCCCTGGCAAGAGTGATGGCGCAATCTTCCGTCAGCGAAGTGGAAGCATCGCAGCGCTCACAGGCGATGACGCTCGTGCAGGACATGTCCGAGCGCATCAACCTCAACCGCAAGAACGCCGCGGCGTACGTCGGCAGCTATAGCGCAACCTGGGGGCCTGGCGGAGGCGCAGACTGCAGCCTGCTGACGGGAGTCAATGCGGATGTTTGCGAGTGGCAGAACCTTCTTGCCGGCAGCACGACCCTCGACGGAACGAGCGCCATTGGCGCCCCGATTGCGGCGCGCGGCTGCGTGATCAGCCCCGCAGCCAACATTTATGTGATCGCGGTTGCATGGCAGGGATTGGTACCCACTACGGGTTCCGACAGCGCTTGTGGAACCAATGCGTTTGATCGCGAGGAAAACCGCCGGGTCTTTTCGACCGTCGTTCAAATCGCGACGCTGCGCGATCCGCCTCCACCTGGACCGTAGCACCATGGTTTCCAACATTCGTCAGCCTTCGCGTCCGTCGTCACATGGCGCCGCCTCGCCGCCCCTGTTGGTGTGTGCGGGCCGAGAGCGTGGCGTGACACTCATCGAGCTGATGGTGGCGATGACCCTCGGCATGCTGGTGCTCGGCGTGGTGACGGTCATCTTCAGCGGCACCAGCGGCAATCGGGCCAGCCTGGAGCGCGGAGGTCGGCTTGCGGAAAACGCAGCCTACGCGGTCGAGGTCCTGAGCGATGAGGTGCGGATGGCGGGCTTTTTCGCCGAGACCAATTTTACCGGCGTCACGTGGCAGGTGCCCGATCCCTGCGCGACGGCGCTGACGGCGCAAGGATGGTCACAGGTTCCCTTCAACGCACCGGTGCCGATCGCAGGTTATCAAGGAAACGAAGCAGCTCCGAGCTGCATCAGCAATCGCAAGGCGGGCACCGGGGTTGTCGTAACCCGACGCTCGAGCGCGGACACGACGCCGCCCGCGTCCGCGACCGGCGCATATTTCTTGCAGGCTTCGAAATGCAGCTCGGATCCCCTGTCGTGGGTCTACTCCAGCGACCCGGGAAGCTTCACGCTGCACAAACTTGATTGCGTAACCACCGCCGATATCCGGGAAGGCGTCGTGCGCAGCTACTACGTCAGCAACTGCAACGAATGCGGCAGCGATACCATTCCGACGCTCAAGCGCGCGGAGCTTCTCGGCACACAAATGACAATCACGCCGCTGGTGGAGGGCGTCGAGAATCTGCAGCTGCTTTACGGATTCGACACCGATGGCGACGGCAATCCCGACACTTATCGCGCCACGTTAAGCGGCGTCGTGGGCGCCGCCGACAACGATTGGGCGAACGTGGTATCGGTCAAGCTCTACGTGCTGGCGCGGTCGACCGAGCCGGAGCCGGGCTACGTCGACAGCGCCAAGACGTTCGATCTTGGTCCGGCCGGAGTCACCTTGCCCGCCGGGGATCCGTACAAGCGCGTGCTGTTGACGTCCATCGTGCGCCTCAACAATGCTTCTGGCGTGCGGGAGGCTCCATGATGCTAGTCAACGCGCGCCGGCAACGCGGTGCCACGCTGCTGGTCGTCATGGTGATTCTGATGGCCATGACATGGTTCGTCCTTTCGGGATACCGGCTCAGCAGCCAGCACCTGCAGATCGTCGGCAACAGCCAGGACCGGCAGCAGGCGCTTGCCGCCGCTCAGCGGGCGATCGAAGAAACGATCAGCTCCAATCTGTTCACCAAGGACCCAATCGCTGTCGCCGCCGCTCCGATCTTGACCGACATCGACGGCGATGGAGTCGCCGACTTGAGTGCGGTGCTCTCACCCGCGCCAGCATGCTACCGCGCGCGCGTCGTCAAGACGTCCGAACTCGATATTTTAATTGCAGAGGATCTCAAATGCCTGCAGTCGACCCCGGGCGGCGGAGGCGTCGCGGTGGTGGCGGCGAATCTTCTTCCGACATCCGCCGGCAATTCGCAGTGCGCGAAAACCGAATGGGACGTAGCGGCGAGGGTCGATGACGCGCGTTCGCGTACGTCGCTTACCGTGCATCAGGGCGTGGCGATTCGCGCCGAAGCGACCAACGCCAGCAACTTCTGCAAGTGAACCGACCTCGAGGCAGCGCGATGGATGACAGCCTCCGCAACAGAATTCGATCCGGCATACTCGCAGCGTTTTTCCTGTTGCCGCTCGCCGCGCACGCTGAAGACATCGACATTTTTGCCGGTCCGACATCGCCGACCGAGTTGCCCAACGTGCTCATCATCTGGGACAGCTCGGCCAACTGGAGCGCCAACATCCCGGTGCCGGATTGTTTCTACATCGACAACGGTGTAATCACCATCAACGGACCGAAGGCGACCAGTCCCAACAAGGAACAGGGCACGAAATTCGCCATCGAAAAGTGCGCGATCTACAACGT
>JALZAO010000074.1:1930-7168 GCA_030948305.1 Pseudomonadota bacterium | reverse complement strand
GCCGACCGGCAGCGCGCGCGGCGCTGGCCACCGGATCGGGCCCGCCTTCAATCCCTCGGGGAGTTTCCAAGTGAGCGTGGTGGGCAGCCCCGAGTCGCCGGCGTTCTGCCAGTAGGTATGCCATCCACGCTCCATGACGAGGCGCAAGGCGACGGTGTTCGGGGGGCCCGGTATCAGCGCGCTTTGTTCGGCAACGAGCTCGGCCTCGACGTGCGCGGTACGAACCGGCGCGGCATCGGACACGCGAACGCCTCCGACCGCCATGAGAAGCGTCAGAACGAGCGCATTGAAGATCATCGAGCGCGGCATAGTCATTACCCGGTGCGGCGTCCTAATTCGCAGGTGGTGATTGAAAGCGCGATCGGCTGCTTGCGACGCTGTGATCGCCATTGCCGGTAGACTTCCCGATTCTAGCAGCCACATACCCCTTCATTGCCCCATCAGACCGCGCTGGACGGCGAACGTTGCGCGCGGTCCGACGAGTGGGCCTACCCGGACCCTACACCCCACTTATGGAAGCGTTTCTCGTCTCGACGGTCGTCGTCGCGCTCGGCGAAATCGGCGACAAGACCCAGCTTCTTGCGTTAATGCTCGCCGCGCGCTTGCGCAAGCCCGTGCCCATCATCCTCGGCATCGCGGTGGCGACGCTTTTCAACCATACATTGGCCGGCCTGGCCGGCGCCTGGGTGCGGGGGATCGTGCCTGCGATGTACCTCCGATGGCTGCTGGCGCTGTCTTTCCTGATGGTCGCACTTTGGGCGCTAAAACCGGACAAGATCGGCGACGATGCCCGGGTGTCTTACAGCCATCTCGGCGCGTTCACAGTGACTGTCGTCGCGTTCTTCCTGGCCGAGATCGGCGACAAGACCCAAATCGCTACGGTGATGCTGGCCGCGCGCTTCAACGATCTCCTCGCCGTCGTCGCGGGAACGACGCTCGGGATGCTGATCGCCGACGTGCCGGTGGGCCTGATCGGCAAGCTGGCGGCGAACAAGAGACCGTTCAAGGCGGTGCGCATCGTTGCTGCGCGTTTGTTTGCGCTGCTCGCTGTTCTCACCCTGCTTGCAAACTGACGATCTCTCGAGCCGCAGTCGAAGGTGGGGCGAGGCGCTGCCGGTATAATTGACTGTTTCCTTCAACGAGCCAGAACAAGCAGCATGCAACCCTACCGCCCCGCCGATATCGAAGCCTCCGCGCAGGCGCATTGGGCCTCGCGCAAGGCGTTTCTCGCCACCGAAACGTCGTCGGCACCCAAGTTTTTTTGCGTCTCGATGCTGCCTTACCCGTCCGGCAAGCTGCATATGGGCCACGTGCGCAATTACACCATCAACGACATGATGTACCGGTATTTGCGCATGAACGGAAAGAACGCGCTGATGCCGATGGGATGGGACGCATTCGGGTTGCCGGCCGAGAACGCGGCGATCAAAAACGGCGTCGCGCCGGCGAAGTGGACGTACGAAAACATCGCCTACATGAAGCGGCAGTGCCAGTCGATGGGCTGGGCGATCGACTGGTCGCGCGAGTTCGCGACCTGCACACCCGCGTACTACCGATGGAATCAGTGGCTGTTCCTGAAGATGCTCGAGAAAGGCATCGCCTACCGCAAGAGCGGCATCGTCAACTGGGACCCGGTCGACCAGACCGTGCTCGCCAACGAGCAGGTGATCGACCGCCGTGGCTGGCGCTCGCGCGCGCCGGTCGAAAAGCGCGAGGTTCCCATGTATTACCTGCGCATCACCGACTACGCCGAGGAGCTTCTGGCGTATCTGGACAAGATGCCCGGGTGGCCCGAGCCGGTGAAGATCATGCAGGCCAACTGGATCGGCCGAAGCGAGGGCGTGCGCTTTGCGTTCATGCACGACGTCACGGGTGATGACCGCAGGCCGATCGGCGACGGCCGGATGTACGTGTTCACGACCCGCGCCGACACGATCATGGGCGTGACCTTCTGCGCGGTGGCCGCCGAGCATCCACTGGCCGCGCGCGCCGCGAAGTCCGATCCGAAGCTCGCCGCCTTCATCGAAGAATGCAAGCGCGGCTCGATCGTCGAGGCGGACTTCGCGACCATGGAAAAGAAGGGGATGCCGACCGGGCTCTTCGTCACCCATCCGCTCACTGGTGAAAAGCTCGAGGTATGGGTCGGCAATTACGTGCTGATGAGCTACGGCGGCGGCGCGGTCATGGGCGTGCCCGGCCACGACGAGCGTGATTTCGAGTTCGCCAGGAAACACGGGTTGCCGATCAAGCAGGTGATCGCGATCGACGGCGAAGCCTTCTCAGCCGACTCTTTTCAGGCGAGGTACGAAGACAAGGTCCGCGGCCACTTGATCAACTCCGGCAAGTACGACGGCATGCGCTACCAGGAAGCGGTCGACGCGATTGCCGCCGATCTCGCGGCCAAGGGCCTCGGCGAAAAGCGCGTGACCTACCGGCTTCGCGACTGGGGAATCTCGCGCCAGCGCTACTGGGGCACGCCGATCCCGATCATTCACTGCGGAAGCTGCGGCGAAGTGCCGGTGCCCGAGCAGGACCTTCCGGTGATTCTTCCGGAAGACTGCATTCCCGACGGCAGCGGGAACCCGCTCGCCAAGCGCGCCGACTTCGTGAACTGCATCTGCCCGAGATGCGGACAGGTGGCGAAGCGCGAGACCGACACCATGGACGTCTTCGTCGATTCGTCGTGGTACTACATGCGCTACGCCTCGCCTGATGCGCCGACGATGGTCGATTCGCGCAACGACTACTGGATGCCGATGGACCAGTACATTGGCGGCATCGAGCACGCCATCCTGCATCTGCTCTACGCGCGCTTCTGGACCAAGGTGATGCGCGACATGGGGCTCGTGCACATCGACGAGCCGTTCACGCGGCTCTTCACGCAAGGCATGCTGCTCAACCACATCTATTTCCGGCGCGACGACAAGGGCGGGATCGACTACGTTCCACCGGTCGAGGTCACGCCGGTGAACGATGCGCAGGGCCACATCGTCGGTGGGCGCACCGCCGATGGGTCAACCGTCGAGTATGGCGGCATCGGCAAGATGGGCAAATCCGAGCGCAATGGCGTCGAGCCGCAGGATCTGGTCGACCGTTTCGGCGCCGACACCGCACGCCTCTACGTCATGTTCGCCGGCAAGCCGGAGGACGCCGCGCTGTGGTCGGATACCGCAGTCGAGGGCGCCAACCGATTCCTCAAGCGCTTGTGGAGCTACGCCCAGGCGCGCGCCGACGCGCTGGCGCGCTCGCCGACGCCCATCGACTGGCCGCGCGCGCCGCCCGAGCTGCGCACCGCCCGGCGCGAGCTGTATCTGCAGTTGAAGCAGGCCGACTTCGACTATCAGCGCCTGCAGTACAACACGGTCGTGTCGGCGGGAATGAAGATGCTCAATACGCTCGAGGCCGCGCCGGCGGACGCGACCAGCGCGGCCACTGAATGCGCCCGCGAGGGGCTTTCGTTGCTGCTGCGCGTGCTCAACCCCGTCGTTCCGCACATCACCCACGCGCTATGGGAGGAGTTGGGCTTCGCGGCCAAGCTCGGCGACATCGTCGACGCGCCGTGGCCGAAAGTCGACGCCACCGCCCTCGTTCAAGACGAGATCGAGCTCGTGCTGCAGGTCAACGGCAAGCTGCGCGGCAAGCTTACCGTCGCCGCCGGCGCCGACAGAAGCGTCATCGAAGCGGCGGCGCTGGCCTCGGCTCCGGTGCAAAAGGCGATGGCAGAAAACGGCGGCGTCGGGCACGAGCGTCCGTCGACGAGGGTCATCGTCGTGCCGAACCGGCTGGTCAATGTCGTGGTGCAGATGAAAGCTGTGCGGGCATAACCATGAGCGACCTGGCGCGCGGCGGGAAAAACGAAGGGGCGGCGTCATGACCGTCCGTCGACTCAAACCCATTGCCGCGTTATTGCTGATGGCGCTGGCGGCGTCGTGCGGCCCGAAGGACAAGCCGATTCCAGCGGAGCCCAAGGCAAGGACCGAGTTTCTGAGCGCAGTCGCGACCAAGCTGACACCCGAGGAGCGCAATGTTTTGACGCGGTTTTCCGCGCGTCTCGATGCTCAAACAGCCGCCGGCACCGTGCCGCCGGAAATTACGGTCCCGCGCGCGCTGGAGCTGCAACGCAACTATGAAACCCAGGTCACCGACGCTCAGCGCAACTTCCAGCAATTGCTGGAAGCCGCCAGGGCTACGCTGGCGATCGATGTTCGAGACGCGGCGGTCGTCAAGGATGAAAAAGCTCGCCCGCCCGGCGCCAAAGCGCTTCGGTACGTGATCAACATCAACAACCGCGGAAATCGCACCGTTGAACAGCTCGCGCTGCGAGTGGAATTCCGCGATGCTTTTGGAAAGTATCAGGCGGCGATTCCCGACCTTAAGGTCAGCGGCGTGCTTGGTCCCGGCGAATCCGGGCGCTCGGTGCAGACGCTGCGGCTCGATGCGCAGCGACACCAGTACATCCTCGACGGCAAGCCGCTGCGAATCTCCGCGTATCCGACCCGGATCGTCTATTCCGGCGGCGAGCGCGTCGAACCGGGCAAAGAGTTACAGACGTTGGAGTCCTTGCATCAGGCGAAGATCGAGTAGTCATGCGCGGGGCCGCCGGACGCGTCGCAACACTCGCCTTCTCGATGCTTATCGCATGCGGATTTCATTTGCGCGGCGAGGCGCATTACGCCTTCGCCACCCTGTTCCTCAATTCGCCGCCCGCGCTGCCCCTCACCACGGAGCTGAAGCGCTCGCTGGAAGGCATCGGCTCTGCCAAGCTGGTCGCTGCCGCCGCAGGCGCGGAGGCGGTGCTGGAAGTGAACAGCGTCGAAGACACCAAGCAGATCCTGTCCTTGTCGGGAGGCGGCAAGGTGGCCGAATACCTCCTCACCAAGCGTGTCATGTTCCGCGTTCACGACAACGACGGCCAGGACTGGCTGCCGACCGCGGAGGTGCTGGTGCGGCGCAGCTACACCTACAGCGACACCGAGGCCCTGGCCAAGGAGGCGCAAGAGCAGCGCCTTTGGCGCGAAATGCAGACGGACTCGGTGCAGCAGATCGTGCGCCGGCTGCAAGCCGCAAAGAAGCCGACTGCCTGAGTGGAATCTGAGTGGAATCTGAGCGAAAACCGAGTGAAACCTGAGCGAGCCGAAGCGAGCTTGGGCGATCGCGATCTGCATCGATGCGACTTCGTCCCGAGCAGCTGAGCGCGCACCTGGCCAAGGGGCTGGGGCCGCTCTATCTGGTGTATGG
>JALZAO010000074.1:0-1920 GCA_030948305.1 Pseudomonadota bacterium | reverse complement strand
TTGCTGGTTATCGAAGCCGGCGACGCGATCCGCGCCGCCGCCCGCGCGGCCGGATGCGAGGAGCGCGAAGTATTGGTGGCCGAGCCGGGATTCAAGTGGGACGCGTTTTCGGCGGCCAGCCGCAACCTCGGCTTGTTCGGGACCCGAAAGCTTGTCGATTTACGCATCCCCAGCGGCAAGCCCGGGGTCGAAGGCGCACGCGTGCTCGTGGACTGCGCCGCCAATCCCGCACCGGATACGACGAGCTTGATCACCTTGCCGCGACTCGACCGGGCGACGCTGAACTCCGCATGGTTCGCAGCGCTCGAGCAAGGCGGTATCGTGGTTGAAGTTCAGCCGCTGGAACGCGCCGATTTGCCGCGCTGGATCGCTTCCCGTCTCGAGCGCCAGCAGCAGCGCGCGTCTGCCGAGACGCTGCAGTTTCTCGCCGATACCACTGAGGGCAATCTGCTTGCCGCACGACAGGAGCTCGAAAAAATCGGTCTGCTTTTGCCGCAAGGCGAGCTCGACCAGGCAGCGGTCGAGAATGCCGTTGCCGACGTGGCGCACTTCGATGTTTTTCAACTCTCGGAAGCGTGGCTTTCGGGCGACGCCGCGCGCGCCTGCCGCATCCTGGCGGCGCTCGAGAACGAGGGCGAAGGTATTCCTCTGCTGCTTTGGCAACTCGGCGAAGACCTTCATGCGCTGGCGGCGGTTCTTGCGTCGACGGCCTTGGGCACGCCTGTCGCCATTGCAGTCAAGAACGCACGTGTGTGGGGCAGGCGCCAGGCGGCAATGGAACGAGCGGCCCGTCGCATCGCCCCCTTGGCGATACAGCCGCTGCTCACGCGTCTTGCGTATCTGGACGCGCTTGCCAAGGGCATCGGGCGCGGGAACGTCTGGGACCACTTGCGCGACGTCGCACTGGCGCTGGCCGGACGTCCGGCACTCGCCGGCAGCTAGTACACTAGCGCCACGCGGAACCCGCTGGGGAGGTCGCCATGTATCGCAAGATCCTCGTCGCTTACAACGGCACTCCTGAATCGCGATTGGCGCTGGACGAAACCATACGCATTGCGCCGGATGCCTCGGTCGAAGTTCATCTCGCCGGCGTCGTTCATTACCCTTCCGCGTATCTGCTCGCGGGAGAATACGTGCCCGAAGTCGCGCTGGCCGACGAGCGCGAGCACATGGAAGGCGACCTCAAGAACGCGCACGCCCTGCTCGCGGGCCATGGGCTGACAGTGCTCGATCATCTCGTGGTCGGCGAGCCGGTGGATGTCCTGACCAAGCTCGTCGCCGAGCTCGACATCGACCTCCTCATTCTCGGCCACCCGCGCAGCAGATCCTTCGCGCTACGCTGGTGGCGAGGATCGGTCGACGCGGTTTTGATCGACCGGGTTCGATGCAGCATACTGGTCGCCGCCGACAATCCAGCCCGCCGGGCGCGTTAGCGCACGGCGCCACATCCGGCGCGCGTTAGGGCGCGGCTTCAACTGCGACACCCGGCAAGCGCGCCGGTCCCATTGCGGCGTAAGCGCGCGGCTCCAAACCAGGTGCCCGCCAATGCGCCGACGCTATCGCGCAGGCGCGACGCTGATATCGCCGTAAAGGGCTTCCGAGTTGCCGCTGGTATTGTCGGTGTCGGACATTACCTTGATGGCGGTGACCCTGCCCGGCTCTTCGCCGAATGCGCGGCGGAAATCGTCTACCAAATTGCGCGTGTAACTGTGCCAGCGGCCGATTCCCTGATCGTCGGCGGCGACCGCGAGCATGCGGATGCGCGAGGTGAGCGAGCTGGTCGTGATCGAATCCACGGCAACCTTGCCGCCCCAGACATACATGAGCTCGGCGTACGGCAATGCCTGACCGGACGCCGATTTGGCAAACGACGAGGCAGCGCGATCGAGCACGCTGAGCTTGCTCACGTCGCCGGAGAAC
>JALZAO010000073.1 GCA_030948305.1 Pseudomonadota bacterium | reverse complement strand
CTGGAGATCCGCCATGTATCGGAACATTCTTGTCGCCACCGACGGTTCACGGCTTTCGGCCAAGGCAATCGCTCATGCGATCGCGCTCGCGCGTGCGCTTGGCGCAAAGCTGACGGCCTTCTATGCCTCGCCCGATTACCCGTTACCCGCCTACGCGGAGGGGGTCATGTACGACCCGGTATCGCCTAAGGAATACGCCGCAATGTGCAAGAAGGAGGCCGACCGAATCCTAGGCGTTGTCGGCGGCAAGGCCAAAGCCGCGGGGGTCCCATTCGCCGCGGTGCAGGCCATCGCGGCGGCGCCGTGGGAAGCGATCCTGGCCGCCGCAAAAAAGCAGAAATGCGACGCGATCGTGATGGCGTCGCATGGCCGCCGCGGCGTGTCGGCGCTTCTGCTCGGCAGCGAAACTCAAAAGGTACTGACTCATTCCAAGCTACCGGTGATTGTCGTGCGCTGAAGCTGCATCCGCACAAAGCCGAAACCTATCCGCGATCGAGCGTACGCGACGCTGTCGCATCAGGCATGAGGCGATCGTTTCACGTAAAATGCGCGCTTTGCAGATGACGATTCGTTCATGCGCGTATCGCAGTATTTCCTGACAACGCTCAAGGAAGCGCCGGCCGAGGCCGAGCTCGCCAGCCATCGCCTGATGCTGCGCTCCGGCATGATCAGGCGGCTCGCCGCAGGCATTTATACGTGGCTGCCTTTGGGACTACGTGTGTTGCGGAAGGTCGAGGAAGTCGTGCGGGAGGAGATGAACGCGGCAGGAGCGATCGAGCTTCTGATGCCGGTCGTCCAGCCGGCCGAGCTCTGGCAGGAATCCGGACGCTGGGACAAGTACGGTCCTGAGCTGCTGCGGATCAAAGATCGTCACCAACGCGACTTCATCGTGCAGCCTACGTCGGAAGAGGTCATCACCGACATTGCACGCAAGGAGATCAAGAGCTACAAGCAGCTTCCGCTCAACCTCTATCACATCCAGACCAAGTTCCGCGATGAAGTGCGGCCGCGCTTCGGCGTGATGCGCTCGCGCGAGTTCATCATGAAGGACGCGTACTCGTTCGACGTCGACAAGGAAGCGATGCTCAAGTCGTACCAGAGCATGTACGACGCGTATGCACGAATCTTCACCCGCTTGGGCTTGAGCTTCCGGGCGGTTGCCGCGGACAACGGGCCGATCGGCGGCTTCGCATCGCACGAGTTTCAGGTGCTCGCGGAATCCGGCGAGGACGCCATCGCATGGTGCAAGGCTTCCGACTACGCGGCAAACGTCGAGCTGGCGGAGGCAGTCGCGCCGCACGCGCACCGCGCCGTCCCCGCCGAGCTCATGCAAAAAGTCGCGACGCCCGGCCTGGCGACTTGCGAACAGGTTGCACACCTGCTGCATCTGCCGCTCGGGCGCACGGTGAAATGCATCATGCTCAACGCCGGCGGCAAGGTGCACATGCTGCTCATTCGCGGCGACCATAGCCTGAACGAAGTCAAAGCCGGCAAGCTGCCCGGGCTTGCCGGCTTTCGCTGGGCCAGCGACAGCGAGATCGTCGCCGCCACCGGTTGCTCGCCGGGGTATCTCGGGCCGGTGGGCATCGATTCCGCCATGCCCTTGATCGTCGACAGAACGGTCGCGGTGATGAGCGATTTCATCTGCGGCGCAAACGAAGCGGATTATCACTTGCGTGGCGTCAATTTCGGCCGCGACTGTCGCGAGCCGGACATTGTGGCCGACATCCGCAACGTGGTGTCGGGTGACCCGTCGCCCGACGGCCAGGGCCCGCTGGAGATCGTTCGCGGTATCGAAGTGGGCCACGTTTTCGCTCTGGGAAACGTCTATTCGAAAGCGATGGGCGCAAGCTTCCTCGACGCCGACGGTCAATCGCAGAACCTAGAAATGGGTTGCTACGGCATTGGCATCACCCGCATCGTCGCTGCGGCCATAGAGCAGAATTGCGACGACCGGGGCATCGTCTGGCCGGCGCCGCTCGCGCCGTTCACCGTTGCCATCGCGCCCATTGCATTCGATCGCAACGAAGCGGTGCGCAGCGCCTCGATCGCGCTTTACGACGAGCTAAGCGCGGCCGGCATCGAGGTCCTGCTCGACGATCGCGGGGAGCGTCCGGGAGTCATGTTCGCCGATCTCGAATTGATCGGAATCCCGCACCGCATCACTGTCGGCGAGCGGGGCCTCAAAGAAGGCAAGGTTGAATACCAGTCGCGGCGTGATAGCGCGACGACCGCGATCCCTATGTCCGAAATCGCAGCGCTAGTCCGCGCCAAACTGCAGAGCTGACGCGATGAACCAGGCGCTCTCGATGCGCAGGGCCCTGAGCATGATGGGCGCGATCGTGTTCGTGCTCGTCTCCTTACCGGTGCGCGCGGGAAATCAGGTCGAGGAGGCGCTCGCGTCCAACGTCCAGAATTCGCTGCACCGCTCGGTGAGCGACTATCCCGCGCCTCGCCTCGTCTTCCCTACCGACGTCGAAGGATGGGCGTGGCTGGCTGACATGTCGTCGCGTCTGGCGTCGAAAATGCCGGACTGGCCCACACGACGCGACTTCCTGATCACCGTTCAATACGAGGCGACCCGTGCCGGGCTCGACCCTCAGCTCGTGCTCGGGCTCATCCAACATGAAAGCAACTTTCGCAAGTACGCCGTCTCGAGCGCCGGTGCCCGCGGCTTCATGCAGGTCATGCCGTTCTGGGTGCGGCAGATCGGCAACAGCGGCCACGATCTGTTTACGCTGCGCACCAATCTACGTTACGGCTGCACCATCCTTCGCTATTACCTCGAGATCGAGCAGGGCGATCTTTACCGTGCGCTCGGCCGCTATAACGGCAGCCTCGGACGCGGCGAGTATCCCAATGCGGTGCTCGCGTCGATGAACCGCTACTGGCGCTGGACGCCTGCTCTTCCGGCAGTAGCCGCGTCGGGCCGGGTCGCGGCGGAATCAAAACCCTGAATTGAGCGTCGAGCTGCGCTATCGCGGCCGGTTCGCGCCGTCTCCGACCGGTCCGCTGCACTTCGGTTCGCTGGTTGCGGCGATGGCGAGCTGGTGCGATGCGGTTGCCTCCAAAGGCGATTGGCTGGTGCGCATCGAGGACGTCGACCAGACGCGCAGCCGTCCCGGTGCAAGCGATGCCATTCTCGCCACGCTCGAGGCGTACGGCTTCGAGTGGAATGGCCCGGTGGTGCGACAAAGCGAGCGCGGCGCGATGTACGCGGCGGCGCTGGACGATTTGATTCGCCGTCGCGTGGCGTTCGCTTGCGCGTGCACACGCAGAGAGCTGGAGCTTGCGGCACCGGGCAAGAGCGGCGAGCGCATCTATCCGGGCACGTGCCGGCACGGCCTACCGGAAGGTCGCGAAGGCCGCTCCTGGCGCGTCGCGGTCACCGATGAAATCGTGCGCTTCGATGACCGCCTGCAAGGTACGCACGAACAGCAGCTGACGCGCGATGTCGGCGACTTCGTGCTCAAGCGCGCCGACGGACTTTTCGCCTACCAGCTCGCGGTCGTCGTCGACGACAGCTTGCAAGGCATCACCCACGTGGTGCGCGGCGCGGACCTTCTACTATCGACTCCTCGCCAGATCTGGCTGCAGCGGCTATTAGGATATGCAACACCGGCGTACCTTCATCACCCGATCGCGCTCGATGCACGCGGCAGGAAATTGTCGAAACAAGCTGCTGCGAAAGCGCTGAGCCCACATCCGCTTTCGCAACTGCGCGAGGCATGGGCGTTTCTCGATCAGGCAGAGCCGCCTTCACCACCGGCGTCGGTTGGCGAATTCTGGCGCTGGGCGCGCGTCGCGTGGGACGCCCGAAGATTGCCACCGGTCGTCATGCTGCTCGCACCCGGTTCAAACTCGTGAACGCGCACCACACGGTATAATTCCGTCTCCGCCGGCGCGCTTGGCTTTGAGCTCCGCTTCGAGTTCGCTCGCGCCGTCTCCGTCGAACACCGCCTATCTCCATGACAACTCTCGTCGTCGTCCGCAAGAACAATGAAGTTGCCATCGCCGCCGATTCGCTGACCACGTTCGGCGATACGCGGCTGTCGGCGCAATTCGACAGCACCTACGACAAGATCGTCCATCACAAGGGCACTTATATCGGCTTGTGCGGAAGCGCTGCGCATCAGCTCGTCTTCGAGAGCCTTCTTGCCAAACACGAGGATTTCGATTTCTCGACCAAGCGCGCCATTTTCGAAACCTTTCGCAAGCTTCATCCGATCCTCAAGGAGCAGCATTTCCTGAACCCCAAGGAAGAAGAGGATGACCCCTACGAATCGACTCAGGTTACGGCATTGATCGCCAACGCCAGCGGCATCTTCGGCGTCTACTCGATGCGGGAAGTATTCGAATACACGAAGTTCTGGGCAGTCGGCACCGGCCGCGAGTTTGCGCTCGGAGCAATGCACAGTCAGTACCAGCGCATGCGCAACGCCACGGCGGTGGCGACCGCGGGGATCGACGCCGGGGCGATGTTCGACAAGAACTCCGCGCTGCCGATGACGCTTTACATGCTGCCCTTGAAGTGAGCGTCTATCAACCGCCTTCGTTCGTACCGCGCGACGCCGCACCAATGGAGCACGTGATCCGGGACTATCCGTTCGCAACCTTGGTCACGGCGCGCGCACCGGAGCCGCAGATCAGCCATCTGCCACTCTTGTTTCACTCAGCGCCGGAACCCAACGGCGTGCTCATTGGCCACATGGCGCGCGCCAACCCACATTGGCGGCGGTTCGCCGACGGTCCGACTGTGGCTCTGTTCCATGGCCCCCATGCGTACGTGTCTCCGTCGTGGTACGCCGAGCCTGAAAAAGCGGTTCCGACCTGGAACTACGCAGTCGTTCACGTCCATGCTCGCGTCGAGCTGGTGGAAGACCGTGCGGTCACGCTCGCCATCCTGCACGAAATGATCGAGCGCTTCGAATCCGGTCGTGCCGCGCCGTGGCGATTGCAGCTCGAGGGCCAGGAGCTCAAGGCGATGGTCAACGCGATCGTGGCCTTCCGGCTGCTGATCGAGCGGGTGGATACCAAGCTCAAGCTGTCGCAGAATCGGAGTGTGACCGATCGCCAACGGGTCGTCGCAGCACTGCGTGCGGAACGCACCGCCGAGGCAAGCGCTACCGCCGACTGGATGCAGCCTTATGCCGGAGAAGCCTGACCCTCGCGTTCGCCTCGACAAATGGCTTTACGCTGCTCGGTTTTACAAGACCAGAAGCATCGCCGCACAAGCGATCGAGGCGGGGCGCGCGCGCGTCGACGACCAGCGCGTCAAGCCGTCGCACGCGGTCAAGACAGGCGCGCGGATCAGCTTGCGCAAAGATGCGATGGTCTGGAAGGTGGAGGTCGCGATGGTGTCCGACAAACGCGGGCCGGCGAGCGAGGCGGCAAAGCTGTATCGCGAATCGCCGGAGGACGCGGCCGCGCGCGAGGAAGAAATTGCCAGACGCAGAGCGGCCGCCGCGAGCGCACCGCGTATTTCCGGTCGCCCGACCAAGCGCGACCGGCGAAAGCTACATTCTTTCCTGGAAGAGCATTAGCAGAGTCGCAGGTTCGCGAAGTCGAGAATGAAATCCGGCTGCTGGTAACCGCGCCACACCCAGTAACTCAACGCGGCGACCGCAACCAGCGCTATCACCCGCCAGGGCCAGCGAAACGCGACCGCTTCAAGCACGCTGCTGCACCCCCACCGGAATTGCGGGTACGACATTGAGCTCGCGCATGGTCGCCATGACCGAGCTGAAGTCGGCGGCGGTGCGCACATTGGGAATCGGCTTCGCCAGCAGATTGACTGCGCGACCGCTCACCACGAGCGGCATATCTTCAGGCAAGGCGGTCCTCAGCGAGCGTATTTCCTGTCCGGCGATCTTTCCGGAAATGCCCCGGTCGAAGAGCAGAATCGCCAGGCACACCTGGTAGGCGTGCGCCGCGCCCGCGACTTCCTGCGCCGGCACGCCGCTGCCCAATGTCAGGCAATTGATGCCTTCGGTGAAGAGCAGCAGCTCGAGGATGGAAAGCCCGAGCTGATTCGGATCGTTCGGAGGGGTCGCCACGAGAATCTGACTTGCGTTGCGCGTGGGCCGCACCAGCCGCGTCACATCGCGGAGAAGCCGTTGCGCGATATCCGCGAAGCGCAGCTCCTGAAAGTTCTGCATATCGCCGCGCACCACGTGCTCGTGCACCGCCTCGTTCAGCGGGATCAGCGTTTGTTCGAGAAAGCGCCGAAGCCCTTGGCCGACCAGCAGCTTCGACAGATGGTTCTGCAGTTCGCCGACGCGATGCTCGGCCAGAAGCTTGACCGCGGCTTCGATTTCCGAGGGCAGCGGTTGAGGATCCTCGACGGCGATGCCGAGCATCGATTGCAGCGCCGACTCCGCCAGCGGAACCACGGCGCCGGCGCGCCAGCCTTCCGACAGCAGCTGCTTGATGACTTTGAGCCTCGCGACTTGGTCGGGAGGATAGACGCGGTCGCCAAATCCATCGCGCGCCGGGTTCGGGAACCCGTAGCGCCGTTGCCACATGTAAAGCTGTTCGCGTCGCAGGCCGGTGATTCGCACCACTTCACGGATGTGCAGTGGAACGCGCATTTCGCCATTGGCCGGGGGCATAGCAAGTTGCAACCCGGGGTCGGTACGACGAGTCGGAGCCTTAATTAGGATTCCCATGTCTTCCTCTGTACTCCTGTGTGCCACAAGTATAAAGAATTCAGCTGTCGTTTTCAGCTTGGCGTGGAGCGGCATTTGTCGCCGCAACGCGTCAGGCCGATCCACGAACCGCTCAGCCGTATTGCTCCTGGAAGCGCTTTGCCCCATCATCCTGCTTTTGGAACAATGGCTTCCGGCACTTCGCTCGGTCTGAGCTTTGTTCAGCTGCCCACCACAACAGGAGCTGTGCAAATATCGTACCCGGCCACGCCGAGTCCCCGTCGATGTTTGGTTTAGGCAGGTCTCCCAAGGACCCTCTCGCGGATGCGAAAACGGCCGAACGCTGGCTCGCGTCCTTTCCGGCCAACGATCCGCTGGCCGTTCACTCCGCGCTGCTGGTCGAGCTCGGCGCGCTCACCGAGCGCGACGCGCGCCGGGCGCCGGCGCGGTTGGAGGCGGTCTTTCGTCTCGACGTCCAGACCGAACCTTTGCGGAAATTGCTGACGGCGCAATACCTGGAACACGGCAACCGCTCGACCCGTGTCGAAAGTCAGTTATGGCAAGCGCTGTTCG
>JALZAO010000072.1 GCA_030948305.1 Pseudomonadota bacterium | reverse complement strand
GGCAGCGAACTCGTTGCGCGTCGCGTTGACGCACAAAGTGTTGAATTCGCGGTCGGTGCGCATGAAGGTCACATCGTCGTTGACCTTCGCGGATTTCTCGAAGAGGCGCGCGAGCTCCTGGAAGCGCGCGCGTTCCTCGGGTGTCGCGCGTCGCGCGGCGCTGCGCGCGATGAGGCGCTCCAGCTCGCGGCGCACTTCGAGGAGCCGCAGCTGGCTTTTCACGTTGATCTCGGAAACGATGATTGCGCGCCGCGGCAGGATCACCACCAGCCGCTCGCGGGCGAGCCGTTGCAGCGCTTCGCGAATCGGCGTGCGGCCGATGCCCAGGTGCTTGGAAAGCTCCGCTTCCGAGACGGCGGCGCCGGGCGCGAGCTTCAGCGTCACGATCATTTCCTCCAGGTCGGCGTAGGCGCGGTCGGTGAGGCTCTGCGCGGGCGCGGCCGGCGCGAGCTCCTGGGGGGTGGCGCGCTTGACCATCGTAGGCTTTAAGTCTGCCTGCGCCTCTCGACCATGGAGACGAATTTCTCGTATTCCTTCTCGTCCACACCATAGCTGTGGTCATCGTCGGGGAAGGTGCCCGCCTTCACTTCGGCGATGTATTGCGAGATGCCCTTGACGGCGATTTCGGTCAGGTTGGAGAAACGTTTGGTGAACTTGGGCTTGAAGTCGGTGAAAACGCCGAGCAGATCATGGCAGAGCAGGATCTGGCCGTCGGTGCCGACGCCGGCGCCGATGCCGATCGTAGGGATCTCGAGCTGCCTCGAGATTACCGCGGCGATCTTCGCCGGCACCGCCTCGAACTCGAGCATGAAGCAGCCGGCGTCCTGGATGGCGAGCGCGTCCTCGAGTATCTTCATCGCGGTGTCGGCGGTCTTACCCTGGACCTTGAAGCCGCCGAACATCGCGATCGTGTGCGGCGTAAGGCCGACGTGCGAGGCGGTGGGAATTCCCGCATCGACCAGCGCCTTGAGGATGTGCGCCTGCGACTTCCCGCCCTGAGGCTTCACCGCGTCGCACCCGGCGTCCTGCATGAAGCGGGTCGCGTTGGTGAGCGCGCGGTCCACGGTGTTGTAGCTTTGATAGGGCATGCAGCCGAGCACGAACGTGTTGGGCGCTCCGCGGCGGATCGCCTGGGCGTGCATCACCATCATGTCCATGGTCGCGGGGATGGTGTTGGGATGCCCGTGCGCGATCATCGCCAGGCTGTCGCCGACCACCGCGACGTCCACCCCGGCCATTTCCGCCCACCGAGCCGCGGTGTATTCGGGCACCGACATGTAGACCATCTTCTCGCCGGTGGTCTTCGAGTCGCGGATTTCCTGGATCGTGCGCTTCTTGCGGGCGGGTGTTTCGGCGACCTGGGCCACGACGGACCTCGATAGGGACGGGCTTTTTTGATTGACAAGCGACCTGATCGACAACTAATATATCAGCCATTCACCGTCGTAGCAAGCTTAAGGATTCGAGCCATGATGATGACCGAGCGCCAGCGCAAGTTCCGCGAGAAATACCTATCCGAGATCAGCCCCTGGTATCACGGCCTGGTGCACGTCGGCGTCATGTATGCGGCCGGGATCGCGGCGATCTGGTGGTGCGTGAGCCGGATGCAGGGCGCAACCTGGGAATGGCTGCTGATCGTGCCCGTGGCGATTGCCGGCAACTTCGGCGAGTGGGCGATGCACAAGTACGTCATGCATCGCAAGATCGACGTCTTCGCGCTGCGTGCGATCTACGACCGCCACACGCGCCAGCACCACCAGTACTTCACCGACAATGAGCCGACCATCGACACCGTGCAGGAATTCCGCATCGTGTTTTTCCCGTGGCGCGTGCTGATCGTGCTCGCCGTCATGGGCGGCCTATTAGGGTCCATCGTCGGGCAGCTGATCAATGCGAACGCGGGCTACGTCGTCTTTATCACGATGATCGGGCACTACATGCTGTACGAGACCTTTCACTTCTGCTGCCACGTGAAGGACAACCGGTTCGTGCGCAACATGCCCTTCGTCAACACCATCCGCCGCCACCATGCCGCGCACCACAATATGGGGATCATGATGCATTGCAATATGAACCTCACCTTTCCGGTCGCCGACTGGGCGATGAAGACGAGCGACCTGAAGCGCGGCCTCATCGGGCATCTCTTCAACGGGTACAGCGACACGCACCTGAAGGCGGAGCTCAAGCCGGTGATCGCGCGCTTCCGCACTTCCGAGACCCAGGACCAGCGCTGCACGCTCGACGGCCCGAAGCTCAACGAAGACGAGCTTCGCACGCTTTCGCAGGCGATTAGCCACGCCTGAGCCCGCTACCTGGCTCGGGTAAGAACGATCGTTGGGTTCCAAGCGAATTTTTCGCGTCCACTGCTGCAACCGGACGTTTGCTACGTTACGGTCATCATCACCGGCGCGTGATCGCTCGTTCCCACGTCGGCAAGAACGACACAGCTAGTCGCGCGGGTGGCGATGCTGCGCGAGGCGAGGATGTAGTCGATGCGCCAGCCGATGTTGCGCTGACGCATGTTGCGCCAGGGCGGCCACCAGCTGTAGAGGGCCGCGTTGTCGGGTTGTAGCGCGCGGCCGACGTCGACTAAGTGCCCGCCGAGGAGCTTGTCGAAGAGCTCGCGCTCCTCCACCCGCTGGCCGATGACGCCTTCCTTTCGCTCCTTGGGATGCACGTCGATGTCGGCGCGGGCGATGTTGATGTCGCCGCACAGCACAAGCTCTCGCCCCTCGTCGTGCAGCTGCTTCGCCCACGCCGCGAGCCGGGTCAGGAAGCCGAGCTTGGCGGGATAGTCTTTGCCGCCATTGGGCACGTAGACCGAAGCGAGGACCAGGTTGCCGAGGCCGGTCTGCACGATGCGCGTTTCCATGTCGAACTCGGGATGGCTGAACTCGGGGCCGGCATCGACCAGACTTTTCCTGATGTGGAGCGATACCCCGGAATAGCCGCGATGGCCGTGCCAGAAGACGTGGTAATCGGCGAGATTGCACCGCGCGGGGATTTGCGACGGATCCGCCTTCAGCTCCTGCAGGCACACCACGTCCGGCTGGTCGCGCTCCAGCCACTCGCAAAGCTGCGCTTCGCGGGCACGGATGCCGTTGACGTTCCAGGTGGCAATCTTCATCGATGACCGGGTTCAGATCTAAGCCGCTTTGCCGTATCCACGCTCCTCCAGATCCAGCCGGTCTTCCTCGAGTCCTTTTTCAACCGCTTTGCGAATGGCAATCTCGAACAGCGGCTTGAGCACGCGCTTGATTCCGGTGGCCGGGGCTTCCGCGCGGAAGGTCACCATCGTCGCATCCGCACTCACCGGAGTGAAGCCCTGGTAAATGCGCGTTCCCTTGTTCGCGCCCTCGACCACGTCCCAGGAAAGGCTCCCGTCGGCGTTTCGATGCTGGACGATTTCATCCGTCTGGAGCATGCCGACCAGCCTCACTTCCTGCTTGAAGCGGCAGGTATCGCCTTCTTCGGAAAGCACCTTGAATTTGATGTTCGGGTGAACGTGGTTGAGCGCGTGATGTTGTATGTCGCCGAATTGACGGCTGACGACGGCGACAGGCCGGTGTATGGTTCGCTGCACTTCGACGTTGATCATCGTCATGGCTTACGACCTCCTCGGTAATGTACCAAGCCCTTTACATTCAGGGTCGGCCTCCGGATGCGACAGGATGAAGCAGCCACAACCAAAAGTCTTGTCGTGACTATCCTCGAGGCCACTCGCTGCTGCGATTCTGGGAAATTCCTTCGCGTTCGTCAACGCGCGATTTAACGGGCACTTCAGATCGAACCATTGCAGTGCCGCAGGTGCTATCTTCGCCAATCATCCAAGCCGAGTCCAATATGACCATCACCTGCTTCATCCGATACGAAATCGATCCGTTCCAGCTCGATGCCTTCAGGGAATACGCCAACAACTGGTTGCGCATCATTCCGCGTTGCGGTGGAGACCTTGTCGGCTACTTTCTCCCGCACGAGGGGACGAACAACGTGGCCTGGGGGTTGATTTCGTTCGAGAGCCTCGCCGCTTATGAGGCGTATCGGGCGAGATTGAAATCCGATGCCGAGGGTCGCACGAACTTCGCATTCGCGCAGGAGAAGCGACTGATCCTGCGCGAGGAGCGCACGTTTCTCGAAGCGCTCGGCGACTAGCGGTGCGGTGGAGACTCCGGCCCAGTCCCGCGCCGGTCAGTATCTCGCGCTCCCCGGTGTCCGCGGAAACGGAATGACATCGCGCACGTTGGAAAGTCCCGTCGCGTAAGCGACCGTGCGCTCGAAGCCCAGGCCGAATCCCGCGTGCGGAACCGTGCCGTAGCGGCGCAGATCGCGATACCAGCTGTAGTGCTCCTTGTCGAGCTTGGCCTGCGTCATTCGCGCATCGAGCACGTCGAGGCGTTCCTCGCGCTGGCTGCCGCCGACGATTTCGCCGATGCCGGGCACCAGCACATCCATTGCCGCCACTGTCTTCTCGTCGTCGTTTAGACGCATGTAGAACGCCTTGATCTCCTTTGGATAATTCATAAGGATCACGGGCTTGCGGGCGTACGTCTCGGATATGTAGCGTTCGTGCTCGGATTGCAGGTCGACGCCCCAATGGATCGGGAATTCGAACTTCTGCTTCGCCTGCTCGAGTACGCGGATGGCTTCGGTGTAATCCATGCGCACGAATTCGCAGTCGACGATGCCCTGCAGCTTGGCGATCACGCCCTTCTCGATGCGCTCCTCGAAAAAAGCCATGTCGTCGGCGCGCTCGGTGAGCACGGTCTTGAAGATGTGCTTCAGCAGCGCCTCCGCCAGCGTCGCATTGTCGGCCAGGGCCGCGAACGCGATCTCGGGCTCGACCATCCAGAACTCCGCCAGATGCCTGCTGGTGTTGGAGTTCTCGGCACGAAACGTGGGTCCGAAGGTATAGACCTTGGACAGCGCCATGCAGTAAGTCTCGACGTTGAGCTGGCCCGAGACGGTCAGAAAGGTCTCGCGTCCGAAGAAATCCTGCGCGAAGTCCACCTTGCCCTCGGGCGTGCGGGGCAGATTCATCAGATCCAGCGTCGAGACGCGGAAGAGCTCGCCCGCGCCTTCCGCGTCGGACGTGGTGATGATCGGCGTGTTTATCCAGAGGAAGCCGTTGTCGTGAAAAAAGCGATGGATCGACTGCGCGATGGTGTGACGTACGCGCGACACCGCGCCGATGACGTTGGTGCGCGGCCGCAGGTGCGCGACCTCGCGCAGGAACTCGAGCGAGTGAGGCTTCGGTTGAATCGGGTAGGAGTCCGGATCCTCGACCCAGCCGACGACCTTGATAGCGCTCGCCTGCATCTCGAACGGCTGTCCCTTCGCCGGCGAAGGCACGATCGTGCCGGTCGCTTCCACCGCGCAGCCGGCGGTGAGGCGCATGACCTCGTCGTTGTAGTTGGCAAGCGTGTTGGGGACGACGACCTGGACGGGTTGGAAACCGGAGCCGTCGGACACGTTCACGAAGGAAATGCCGGCCTTCGAATCCCGCCGCGTGCGCACCCAGCCCTTGACGGTGACCGGTGTGTCCTTGGGCGCGAGGCCAGCGAGAATGGCCGCGCAACTGAAAGCAATCATCTGCAATCCCGGTTAAAAACAAATTGTTTGCAACGTTGGACGCGCGTCACTCCGCCGTTGCGCCCGATTCGCGGACGACCAGCTTCCACTTTTCGTATTCGCGCTGCACGAACTGGCCGAAGTCGGCGGGTGTGCCGCCGACAGGATCGGCTCCCTGACTGATCATCTGCTTTTCGATCGAGGACATGGCAAGGATCTCGTTCACCATCCTGTTCAGCTGAGCGATGACCGGCTCGGGCGTGCCCTTAGGTGCGAAGAAGCCAAACCACGACCCCGCTTCGAACCCCGGTAAGCCGCTCTCGATGACGGTCGGCACCTCCGGCAACGAGCGCGACCGCTTCGCGCTGCTCATGGCGATGGGCAACAGTTTGCCGCCTTGAATGTGCTGAATGACCGATGGAATCGTCGCGAACATGAACTGCAGGCGTCCGGCCAGCAAGTCGTTGAGAGCATCGGCGCCCTTGTACGGAACATGCGTCACTTCGATGCCCATCCGCTTGCTCAGCATGTATCCGGACAGGTGCGACGAGGTCCCGATGCCGGTCGAGCCGTAATTCAACTTGCCGGGGTTGGCTTTTGCATAGGAAACGAACTGCTCGAAATTCTTCACACCGAGAGAGGGATGCACGACGAGCACGTTGGGCACGTCGGCAATCTGCACGATCGGCACCAGGTCGGTCAGCGGGTTGTAGCTCAGTCCTTTGTAGAGCGTGGGATTGACCGCGATCGGACCGACCGAATCGACGATCAGCGTGTAGCCGTCCGGTGCAGACCGCACGACGATCTCGGTGCCGATGTTTCCCCCGGCGCCCGGTTTGTTGTCGATGACGAACGGCTGCTTCAATCGCTCGGTGAGTTGCTGTCCGACGCTGCGAGCAAGGATGTCGGTGGTGCCTCCGGCGGTGAATGCCACCACGATGCGTACGGGTCTTGTCGGGTAGGCCTGCGCGTGCGAGATGACGGGGAGACTCGCAAGCCATGCGATCGCGAGACCGCCGAGGATTTGCTTCGCGAGCCGTATGAACGCCGGCGCCTCACGATCGCGATCAAAGGCATTCATGGCGGCACAATTTTTCGACGATCAATTTCTGTAACTCGGATCGATGCGATCGAGCTTCCTCAACAGGGCCGGCCATTCCATGACGCCGTACGCCCTGCGCGTCTGCGGCTGATAGTTGCTCCAGGTCTCCTCGAGCACCGCTTGCGACACAGGGATGAGCTTGGTGTTGCATGCCATCGCCGCGAGTTGCGACCGGCATGCCAGCTCGAGGCGGTGGGTCCAGTTGAAAGCCTCGCCGATCGTGCGGCCCACGACGAGCGCCCCGTGATTGCGCAGAATAAGCGCTTCGCTCTGACCCAGGTCACGAACGAGCGACTCCTGCTCGTCAAGCTTCAAAACGACACCGCAATAGTCGTGGTAACCGATCTTCAGAAAGCGCATCGCGGTCTGCGTCATGGGCAGCAGACCGCATTCGAGCGACGACACCGCCATCGTGGCCCACGTATGCGTGTGGATCACGCAGGCAAGCTCGGGCCGCGCCGCATGCACGGCGCTATGCACGACATAGCCGGCCTTGTTCACGCCGTAATTGAGCGGTCCGAAATCGGGCGAGCTGAGAATCTTGCCATCGTGGTCGACCTTGAGCAGGCTCGACGCGGTGATCTCCTCGTACAACATGCCG
>JALZAO010000071.1 GCA_030948305.1 Pseudomonadota bacterium | reverse complement strand
TTGAAAGAATTCGGGCTGCCTGACGTTGACCAGCGTCGAGCGCGGGATCCGCAAAGCGTGGAAAAAGCGAGCCCAAGCGAATCCCGGAGCCGACGCTTTGACAGCGTCCTGCGTCATCAGATGGTAATTCGCGTTGGGATCGCGTAACGCGGCCCGCTCGCGGGACGCGCGGGCAAGGGAGAGTTCCAGCCCGAATATGTCATCGGCCTTGCGCATGGCAACCGAGGGTGAATCTCCGGCAAGCGTCAGCACGGCGGCGATGTGCGTTCTATAGGCGTCGCGCCACTGGCTGAATTTCGCGTCGGCACTGAGATAGAAATCGCGATCCGGCAGGCCGAGCCCGCCCTGGGTCAGCACCAGCACGTTACGACTGCTTTGCTTGTCGTCCGGAGCGACGCGAACGAGTCCGAAGCCGGCCTCGACGCGCTCGGCGTGCCAGCGCGCGATCGTCTCGGCCAGAGCGTCGCGCGACTGGATTCTCGCCGCGCTCGCGAGCTCCGCAGCGAGCGGACCGATCCCCGCGCGTTCGATCGCCACCTCGTTCATTCCGGCAGCGTAAAAATCGGCGACCTTCCGCAGCGCAGGTTGCGCGCGCAGCGCTCGATCGCTTTGCGCGAGCTCAAACGATGCCTTGAGCTGACGTGCGTTGCGCTCCGCTACCTCCTCGAAACCGCCCCACCGCGAGCGATCGGCCGGAATCACGGTGCGCTCCAGCCAATTGCCGTTCACATACCCGTAGAAATCGGTGCATGCGCCAACGGCGGCGTTCAGATCCGCGACATCCACCGCTGACCGAGCCTCGTGCGCGGGCAACATAGCCAGGCAGATTGCGGCAAGCGAGCCTTTAATCCCAGCCCGCGAGAAGAAACGCAAAGTGTTCATGTCAGTACTCAGAGGTGCACGACCGGACAGGGACGGCCCCGCGGAAGATTCAGTCTAGCAGAGCACGAGCCGGCCAAAAACCGCGCCGCGCATCAAAGCGAGCGCCACGAAAACCCGCTACGAAAAGCCCGCTACGATGGCGAAGATCCTCCAAGGCTCACCAGGTAGCGATCATCGCGACCACCGCCGCCGCCATCGTCCCGGTTGCCAGCCAGCCAAGCGCCTTCAGCCGACGCGTGACGACGAAATGGCCCATGACTTTCGGATCGTCGGCAAGAAGCATCATCACGACCATGATCGGCACCGCGATCACGCCGTTGATCACGGCCGCCCAGAATAAGGCGCGGATCGGATCGACGGGCGAAAAATCCAGCGCCACGCCTCCCAGCGTCGCCAGCGCAATGATGGCGTAGAACTCCCGCGCCTCGAGCAGCTTCAGGTCGAGCCCGCGTTTCCATTCGAATGTTTCCGCGACCGCGTACGCGGCCGAGCCCGCGAGCACCGGCACCGCGATCATGCCGGTGCCGATGATGCCGAGCGCGAACAACACGAAGCTGAACTCCCCCGCCAGCGGCCGCAGTGCCCCGGCGGCTTGCGCCGAGGTCTGGATCTGGGTGATGCCCGCGACATTGAGCGTCGCCGCGGTCCCGAGGATGATGCAAAAGGCGACGATGTTCGAAAACGCCATGCCGAGGTAGGTGTCGATCTTGATCCGGCGCAAGTGATCGGCTGCGCCTTCGGGCGCGTGCGCGAGCGCTCCGGCTGCGGGGTCGGCATTGAGCTCCTCGACCTCCTGCGACGCCTGCCAGAAAAAGAGATACGGGCTGATGGTCGTGCCGAACACCGCAACGATCACCGTCAGGTATTCGGCGGTCAGCGCGAAATGCGGCGAGACGGTCCGGGCCGCGACCTCGTGCCAGGGAATGTGAATCGTCAGCACCAGGACGACATAGGAAAGCAGCGCGAGGGTCAGCCACTTGAGATAGCGCACGTAGCGCTGATAGGGCAGGAACACCTGCAGCACGAGGCAAACGATGCCGATCGCCACCGCGTAGATCTGTGGCGGACCTCCAATCAGCAAGTGCACCGCGTCGCCCATCGCCGCGATATCCGCGGCGATGTTGATGGTGTTGGCGATGATCAGCAACGCGACGACGCCATAAAGCACCGGCCGCGGAAAATGGCGCCCGATATTGGACGCGAGACCGTGACCCGTGACGCGCCCGATCCGTGCGCTCACCAGCTGGATGCCGACCATCAGCGGATAGGTGAAGACGATCGCCCACAGGGTGTGGAAGCCGAACTGCGCGCCCGCCTGCGAATACGTCGCAATGCCCGACGGGTCGTCGTCGGCCGCGCCGGTGATCAATCCGGGGCCGAGCTGCCGTGCCCAATCGCGCACTTTTTTCCTCATTTCAACCCTTGGTTGCCCCGTCGCGGGGGCCGAGTATATAACGCGGGATGCGCGACGAAGATGAAAAAATGCTTCGGTCGAAACGGGGCGTCAAGAGAACAAGACCCGGGACAACCCGCGGCAGCGAATGAAAAAGGCCCCGGTCGAACCCGGGGCCTTTTGAGCGCTGGCGCTCCCGGCGTAATTGCGCCGGGAAAGGGCCGATCGCCGTCAGCCCGACTCGATATCGCGGTCCTTGTTGTCGCGCAGGAATAGCACTCCGATGACCACCGTCATGAGCGCCACCACGATCGGATACCAAAGTCCGTAATAGATATCGCCGCTGGCGGCGACCATGGCCGTCGCGAGCAGCGGCAGCATGCCGCCGAACCAGCCATTGCCAATGTGATAAGGCAGCGACATCGAGGTATAGCGGATCCGGGTCGGGAACAGCTCGACCAGGAACGCCGCGATGGGTCCGTAGACCATGGTCACGTAGATCATCATGATGACCAGAATCAGCAGGGTCATCGGATAGTTGATCTTGGACTTGTCCGCGGATGCGGGATAGCCTGCCGCCTTGAGGGTGTCGGCCGCTCGCTTCTCTTCCCATCCCTTGAGCTCGGTGCTGCCGATGTTGACCACGACGTTGTCCGTCGAGCTTGCGGGCAGATCAGTGGACGTAAACGACAGGCCTTGCTTAGTCAGAAAATCCTTGGCTCGATCGCAGTCCGAATACTTGGTGAACGGGGTCACGAAGACGTGGAAGGCGCAGTCTTTCGCCGCCACGCTGATCGGTGTCGAGGTTTGGAACGTTTCCAGCGCCGGATTCACGTAATGCGTGAGCGCCTTGAACAACGGAAAGTACGTCAGCGCCGCAATCAGGCACCCGGCGAGGATGATCTTCAGCCTCCCGATCTTGTCCGACAGGGCGCCGAACACGATAAAGAACGGCGTGCCGATCAGCAGCGAAATCGCGATCAAGGTGTAGGTCGTCGCGCCATCGAGCTTGAGCGTGATGATCAGGAAGAACAGCGCGTAAAACTGGCCGGTGTACCAGACCACACCCTGCCCTGCCGTCGCGCCAAACAATGCCAGCAAGACGTACTTGTTGTTCGGATACTTCAGAAAGCTGTCGCGCAGCGGCGCCGTAGACCCCTTGCCCTCGGCCTTCATCCGCGTGAACACCGGCGATTCGTTCAGCTTGAGCCGGATGTAAACCGAGAAGACCAGCAGGATCAGGGAGACGAGGAACGGTATGCGCCATCCCCACTCCGCAAAGTCCGGCGCGGAGATCCAACCGGTGAAGCGGCACATGTAGATGACCGCCAGCGACAGGAAGAATCCCAGCGTCGCCGTAGTCTGGATCCAAGAGGTATCGTAGCCGCGCTGATTCTGCGGCGCATGCTCGGCCACATAGGTGGCCGCCCCGCCATATTCGCCGCCCAGCGCCAGACCCTGCAACAGACGCAGGCTGAGGAGCAGTATCGGCGCTGCCCAGCCGATCGACTGGAACGTCGGCAGCAGGCCGACCGCGAACGTCGAGAAGCCCATCACCACGATCGTCACCAGGAACGTGTATTTACGCCCGACCAGATCGCCAATACGCCCGAACACCAGCGCCCCGAAAGGCCGAACCAGGAAGCCGGCCGCATAAGTCGCAAAGGCCGAAAGCAGCGCCGCCGTATCGTTACCCTTGGGAAAGAACAATGCCGCGAAAAACGGCGCCAGGGTCGCGTACAGGTAGAAGTCGTACCACTCGAAGACGGTTCCAAGCGAAGACGCGAAAATGACCCGCCGTTCTTCGCTCTTGGAGCTCAGCTGAACACGCGCGGGCCCTGCGGGACGACTGGCTGTGCTCATCGTTCCTCCTCCTAGAGAGATGAAAGTCCTGCTGAAACCTTTGGCTGCCGGGCGCGGGGAATATCCGGGTGAACAGTCCCCGAGGCCGTTGGCCCTGATAGGCCTTATAAGCATAGACAGCTACGCGATGCCGGGAGCTTACGGGAAACCTGATGGCTAAGGCAAGCGATTGTCGCGATGGGCGCAGAGGTTTTGCCAGCACCATCGAAACGTCGGCTCATTCCTCCCCGATGCCCATGTCATCGCGGGTTTTTGTGCGGCACAAGTCGAACAGCAAGCGTCATGGACGTCCGCACAAAGGCAACGCGAGTGCCTGCAGGACGTCGCCGCCCGCGGTGTCTTCCGCGAATGCAACGATCTCGAGCGGTCCAGGATCGGCAGGCAGCGGGAATTGCAATCGCTGGTGCAACTCGCCTGCCGTGTCCAGTGAAATGCCCTCGCGCCACTGCCGCACCACATGATCATGCGTGAGTCGCTTGCCCGCATTTTCGCCGGCCTTGACATCACTGGAGAGCTTGCTTTGTACCAATGCCACCGCAACGACGGCACGGCTGCGGTCGCGAACGTCCGGCACCTTCACATGAACGTCGACGATCGCATCTGGGCCTTGCGGCTCGACCGCCAACTCGATACTTGCCCGTGGGCGGCGCGCGTTGACCGTCGCAATAGCCGCTGCCGGGTCGTCCGCTGCGCGCCACTGCCCGAACTCTCGTCCCTGCAGCATGACTTGCGGCGTGAAGACGAACGTCGCTCGCTGGCGGCGCATCTGTTCATGCTGGCGATCGGTGTATTTTGCGCTCGCGAAGCGATCCTTCCATCCCAATCGATCCCAATAATCGACGTGGAATGCGATCGCAACCGCCCGGGTAATCGGAGGGCGCGCCTTATCGGTGCCGACCAGGCGTGACAGCCATTGATCCGCGGGTGGGCAGCTATCGCATCCTTCCGAGGTATAGAGCTCGATCAGGGCGACGAGGTGATCGGGACTCTTCGCGTCGCAGGCGGCGTGCGCCGCCATCGACGCAAAGAACAGTGCCGCCCCACTGACGACGATCGTGAGAGTTGCGCGCATAGCATCTCCATGACAAATAGGCGGCACTTGGTCGTACGGATACCGTCCAAACTTACCCTCGCTGGCGAGGGGCGACGCTATGCTAGGATGCATCGGCAGCCACCATACTGGCAATGCGATTGGCCGTGGTTGAGGCCGAGTAGCAGCGGCGGGTGATGGATCGCCGGCTTGCCCGTCGGGCACTGGCACGATGTCGTTGACTGGGGAGAACTCTTCGTGGGCATCCTGAGCATCATTGGAACCATTGTCGTCGGACTCATCGTCGGCGTCCTCGCCCGCTCGATCTTTCCCACCGCGGTTCCGCTTGGATTCTGGCTCACCGTCGGACTGGGTATTGGCGGCTCGGTGGTCGGAGGCGTAATCGCCGACCTATTCCTGAGATCACCCGATGGCAAGTTGCACCCAGCCGGCTGGCTCCTGTCCATCGCCGGAGCGGTGCTCCTTCTCTGGGGCTATACCAAGTACATGATGTGAATGCCGGCTGCGTTGGCTTAATCCACGGCGAAACGCACCAACGTCATGTAGGACCGAAGGCTCGATCGGCATTCCGGCATTCGTCCCAGGTTCGATCTCGACAAGGTTTCTCTTTCCAAACCTCATTCGCATGTTCCGGATTCCGGTCTCAGTGGATCGACGCGTAGTCGGTGTCCGGACGGGCGGCTTCTCGACGTGACGGCCGCTGCACGTTAACGAATTGAAGTATCGGTCACCTGTTCGATAATCGCCCTATTTTTCGATAATCGCCCTTGACCGGCGATAGCAATCCCGAGGACAATCTGGTTCGATAGTCGAACGAGTGTGCGTTAATCGCCCAAACCCTAAAGGAATACGGTGTCGGCATCCTATGGTTGCCCGTAGAGCGCAGCCATTCAGGAGTTGGGCGCCGGCACTCCACTCTCTAAAAGTCTTATTCGTGGCACCATTTTTACTGGAGGAGGAATCATGAAAAAACTCAATCTGATCGTCGCGGGCCTTTTTGGGCTAGGTGTCGCAACCGGCGCTTTCGCCCAGCAGGGCCCGGTACCGATCGTTGGACTGGTGGAGCTCTCTGGAACCGGCGCGACCGCGGGTACCAATTTCGACAACGGCGTCAAGCTGGCGGTGAAGGAAATCAACGCCGCGGGCGGGATTCTCGGCCGCAAGATTCAGTACACGTCGATGGACACGCAATCGGCGCCGCAGACCGCCAAAGCTCTTGCGCAGAAGGCGGTCGATGACAAGGCGTACGTCGTGATGGGCCCTGTTTTCTCGGGCTCGTTCATCGTCAGCATGGCCGAGACCAAGCGCGCGGAAATTCCCAACTTCACCGGCGGCGAGGCGGCCAACATCACCCAGCAGGGAAATCCGTACGTATTTCGCACGTCCTTCACGCAAAGCACCGCCATGCCGAAGCTCGCGCGGTATATCAAGGACACGGTCAAGGCCAAGACAGTAGCGATCGTCTGGGTGAACAACGATTTCGGCAAGGGCGGGCGCGATTCCATGACCAAGGCGCTCGAGGCGCAAGGCATCAAGGTCGTCGCCGACGTCTCGACGGATCCCGGACAGGTCGACTTCAGCGCGGCGGTGCTCAAAGTCAAGCAGTCGAATGCCGACGCAGCTTTCGTCTACACCAACGAAGAGGAATCGGCCCGCGCACTTCGCGAACTGAAGAAACAGGGCTACGACAAACCGATCATCGGCGAAACGACGCTCACCGGACAGAAAGTGATCGAGCTCGCCGGTGACGCCGCCAACGGCGCGGTCGCACACGTCGGTCTGACCGTCGACGCGCCGCAACCGCAGATCAAGGCCTTTGACCAGAAATTCCAGGCCGAATACAAATACAAGAGCGACCACAACGGGATGAAGGGCTACAGCGGAATGTATGTGGTCAAGGCCATCACCGAGAAGATCGGCAAGTTTGATTCGAAGGAGTTCGCCAAGGTGCTGCATGGAGCAACCATCCGCGCCAAGGACTATCCCGGCGTGCTGCTCGATGTGAGTTTCGACGCCAACGGCGATCTCGATCGCGAGAGCTTCCTGGTCAAGGTGGAAGGCGGCAAGCAAGTCGTCACCGCCACGCTGCCTCCGGTATCGCCGATCAAATAAGCGTCAAGGGACGCGCGGCCCGCCCTAACAG
>JALZAO010000070.1 GCA_030948305.1 Pseudomonadota bacterium | reverse complement strand
GTGCATGCCGGGTGCGAGGCCGACGATGACCAGCCGGGCGGCGCCGTCTCCAAAGGGCGGCACCGGACGGCAAAAGTAGCTCGGATTCGCTTCCCGCACCTGGTCGACAAATGCCGCGAGTCGCGCGCAGCGGCGGCAGTCGATGTCATATTGGGCCACGTCCGCCGTGGCGGCGGCAGCGCATCGAGGCGGTTGACTCATGTAGAATGGCGCGCTGTTTCGTCGCGCGCGCGGTTGCGGTGTAACGTCGCAGTTGCGGTGTATCGTCGGTAGCAGTCGAACGTCGACTGCAGTCGATTTTATCACGCCGTCCTGGACCGATCTTCCCGTCTCATCGATGCTCCCACCCGAAACCCGACTCGAAGTCCGATCACGATTGCCGCAGGCAACTTCGAATAAGCCGCCGCTGCTTTTCGTTCACGGCGGTTATTGCGACGCCTGGTGCTGGGAGCCGTTTTTCCTCCCCTGGTTTGCCGCAAAGGGATTTCGCTCGTATGCGCTGAGCCTCCGTGGTCACGGCGCCAGCGGCGGTCAGGAGTCGCTGTTTGTCGCCGGACTCGATGATTATGTCGCCGACGTCGAGCACGTCGCGGCAGCACTGCAATCGCCGCCGGTGCTGATCGGACATTCGATGGGTGCGGCAGTCGTCGAGCGGTTGCTCACCACGCGGCCCATTCGCGCCGCGGCGCTTCTCGCGCCCGTACCGCCGGGCGGACTCGGACCGGTCGCGAGCCGCCTGATGGCGTGGCAGCCGGAGTACATGATCAACATGCAGCGGCTCGACGCTCCGCATCTGTCCGGCGATATCCAGGCGGCGTTGCGTCCCATGTATTTCAGCGAGACTATCGACCCGAAAATCCTGGCGGAAGCATTTGCGCACCTCTCCGTCGAATCGCCGCGGGCGCTGCTCGATCTCACGCTGCGGCTGCACGGAGGAAAGCCAGTCGCGGCGGCGCGCCTCTTCGTGCTCGGCTCGCACGACGACCGCATATCGACGCTGGTCGACGTCAACGCGACCGCCTCGCTGTATGGCATCGCTCCCACCATCGTCCGTGGGCTCGCGCACATGATGATGCTGGAGCGCGAGTGGGAGCGCGCGGCTCGGCCGCTTCTCGACTGGCTCGAACGCGAGGTTGTCTCCCCCGCAGCCGCAGCGCCGAACGTCCGACGCGCTTCCCGGTCGTAAGTGCGCGTCTACAAGCCTTGACGTCTGCTTAGTGCGCGGTCTTGGTGTATTCGACGAACTCGAGCGCGGGCAGCGCCTTGCTGGCCCAGAAACCCTGGAAGCAATCGCAGCCACGAGCGTCGAGAAAGTCGAGTTGCGCGCGCGTACCTACACCTTCGGCAACGACGCGGAGCCCAAGCCCGCGCGCGAGCGCGATGATCGCCTCGGTGATGGCAGCATCGCCGGGGTCGCTCTCCAAGTCGGCGATAAAGGATATGTCGATCTTCAGCGTGTCGATCGGGAAGTGCTTGAGGTGTGACAAGCTCGAATACCCCGTACCGAAATCGTCGATCGCCACCGAGAAACCCTCTTCGCGCAACTTCTGCAGAACTTTCTTGATCGAGTCGAGATCGTGCAACAGACTCGATTCGGTGACTTCGAGCTCGATCCACGCCGGCTCGCAACCCGCGGTGCGCACGATTTCCAAGATGCGCTGCGCGAGGTCGTCGCGGTAGAACTGCCGCCCGGAAAGGTTAACCGACACCGTCAGCGACAGCCCGGCCTTGCGCCACGCCGCGCACTGCTCCGCCGCGGAGCGCAGGACCCAGTCGCCGAGAACGTGAATCAGGCCCGACTCCTCGGCCAGGGGAATGAAAACCTGCGGCGCGACCTCGCCGTGCTCCGGATCGTTCCAACGTAGCAGAGCCTCGGCGCCGACGATCGCCCGGTCGGTGATGCGAATGACCGGCTGATAGTGAAGCATCAGCGCGTTCTCCTTGACCGCGATGCGTAATGCCTTTTCCAGCGTGTGCTGACTCTGCCGCCGCGCGGCTAGATCGGCGTCGAAGAACTGATAGGTATTGCGGCCGAGCTCCTTCGAGCGGTACATCGCCACGTCGGCGTGCTTGAGCAGACCTTCCGGATCATCGCTGTCGTCGGGATAGACTGCGATGCCGATCGATGACGTCACATAGATATCATGCTCCTCGATCTCGAACGGCTGAGCGATGGCGTCCTGAAGCTTCTGCGCGACGGTATTGAGCACGGCGGGATCGTCGAAATCCTCGACGATGACCATGAACTCGTCGCCTCCGAGCCGCGCCAGCAGGTCGGTCTCGCGCAAAGCAGCTGACAGGTTGGCAGTGACGCGCTTGAGCAACTCGTCGCCGATGCGATGGCCCAGCGTGTCGTTGACGTTCTTGAAACGGTCGAGATCGATGAACATTACGCCGATCCGCCTGCCGCTGCGCTTGGCCTGTGCGATCGCCTGCGTGAGCCGCTCCTGCAGCAGCAGTCGGTTCGGCAATCCTGTCAGCGCGTCGCGCGTCGCCAGATATTGCAAGCGTTCTTCCGCCTGGATGCGCGACGACACATCCTGGACGAAAGACAGGATCGATACGATGCGTCCCTGTTCGTCGAGCAGACACGAGTGATACCACTCGCACCAGATCGTCTTGCCGTCCTTGCGGTGGTTTCGATTGAGACCGGTGGCGCGCGGCTCGTCTCCAGCCATGAGCTTGTTCATCAGCTCGACGACCTGCTCGCGATCGCTCTCGAGGGTGAGCTGACTGCCGCTGATGGAGATCCCATGTACTTCATCGGCGCGCCAGCCGAAGATGTTCTCGGCCTGCGGCGACCAGCGGATAAGACGAAAGTCGCGGTCCCACTCCAGCACCGCCAGCGGCGTGTTGTTGATGTGGGAGGAAAGCATCCAGTTGGCGCGGTGCAGCGCTTCCTCGTTGCGCTTCTGGTCGTGGATGTCGGTGTGCGCCGCATAGATGCCGATGACGTTGCCCTCGACATCGCGGTTCGGCGCAAGGTGCATCGATTCCCAGCGCTGCTCCCCGTTGGGCTGAACGAGGAGCTGCTCGGTGGAAATGGTTTCGCCGGCGAGAACTCGCGTCAAGAGCGGCTGCAACTGCGCCGCCCGTGCGTCGCCCAGAACCTCGGCCACCGGCCGGCCGGTGAGCTCCTTGCGGCTCTCGGAGAGCCATTCCTCGTTGTGCCGGTTGAGGAATCGATAGCGGTATTCGCGATCGATATAAGCCACCCGCGCCGGCACGTTGTCCATGATCAGCCGCAGCTCCGCCTCGCTGGCGCGCAATGCTTCCTGCGCCTGCTTCAGGCCATGGATGTCGTTCATCAGCACGAACGCGCCGTGCACCTCGCCCGCAGGCGTTGCATCGGGGACCACACGGATGGTCATCCATCGCTTTGCGCCGCCGGCCCCGGGAACGAGACGATCGAAGGAGGTCGATTCGCCGTGCAGCGCGCGCGACAGCATCGCCTGCGCGCTGGCGTAGATTCCATGGCCGACCACGTCGCGCAGGCGCAACGCGCCCACCTGTTCCGCGGTCAGCCCGAAATACTGCAAGAATGGCCTATTGACGTATTGACAGCGCTCGTCGCGATCGAGATAGGCCACCGGTGCCGGGACGCCGTCCATGATCGCCCGCAACTGCGATTCGCGCGCGGCCAGGGCGTTCTGCGCCTGCTGCAGGTCGGTGATGTCGTGGCCGACGATGTAGTAGCCCTTGATGGTCCCGTCGAAGCTCATGTCCGGGAAAATGCTGTTGCGAAGCCAACGCTGCCGGCCATTGATATCGATGTGCTCGCGCTCGAAGGTGACGCTCTCGCCCTTGGCCGCGCGATCGACGTATGGCTGCTGCAGCTCGAACACTTCGGGGCCGAGCACTTCCCTGACCGACTTCCCGAGGACTTCCTCGCGCGGTATGCCGACCAGATGCAGGAACGCGTCGTTGACGAAGGTGTAGTTACCCTCCATGTCGACATAAACCACCGGTTCGGGGATGTTGTCCGTGAACAGCCGCAGTTGCTCCTCGCGCGTGGCCAGCGCCTGCTCGGTCAGCTTAAGGTCGTGAATGTCGTATTCGGTGCAATACAGCCCGCGGACCTTGCCGGTGGCGTCGAGGTCGGGCGCGATGCGGCCGTGCATCCAGCGCCGCTGCCCGTCGGCGCTGATGCCGACGCGCTCGTACTCGACGTTCTCGCCTTCCTGCGCGCGCTTGATGATCGGCCGCAAGAAGGAATTGACGTCGTGCGGCATGACGTCGTACGGCGTCTTGCCATAGATCTGATCCTGCGGCCGGCGTACCCAGTTGGCGAATGCCTGATTGACGAACGTGTACTTGAGCTTCTTGTCGAGGTAGGCGATCGGGCCCGGAATGTTGTCGGCGAACAGGCGCAGCTGCGCTTCCTGGGACTTCAGCGCCTCGCGGATGCGTACGTCGTCCTCGATGTCGTTGATGACCACGAATGCGCCGCCGGTCTTGCCGCCGGGCTCGCGGTCGGGGAACAGCGTAATCCGAACCCAGCGCAGCTCTCCGGAAGAGGACCGCTCGCGGCGGTCGTAGCTCACCGTCGCGCCGGCGAAGGCGCGCTCCATGTATCCCTGCATCTCTTTCAGCGCGTCGGGTGCGAGGAAGTTCGTGAGCGGCTGACCCAGGAGATCATCGACCTGGCCGCCGATATATTTGCCGTAGGGTTTGTTGGCGAAGCGCAACCGCAGCGCGCGGTCGAAATAGAAGATCGGCAGGCCGACGCTGTCCGTGACGACGCGCAGTCGATGCTCGCGCTCACCGGCCTCGAGCTCGAGGCGCTTGATGTTGTCGACATCGGTGAACGTAGCCAGTACGCCACGGACATCGCCGCGCTGCCCGCGATCCGGGTAATAGTCGACGCGGATCCAGAAGGCGTTGCGCTTGACCGAGGTAAGTTGTCGTTCGAAGCTGACGCGCTCGCCGGCTAGGGCGGCTTCGAGATAGGCGTGATAGAGCTGGTAGAGCTCGCGGCCATCGACCTCGACGACTTCGCGGCCAATGACTTCGACCTGCTCGCGGCCGGTCCAGTCGAGAAAGGCGCGATTGATGAACCGATAGCGCTGGTACGCGTCGATATAGCAGACCGGGAGTCCGAGCGCGTTCAGCTTGCGCTGTGAAAGCGCCAGCAAGGACTCCCGTTCCATTCCCTCGCCCACGGTCTGCAGGGTCGGGGAATCGGGCCGGGTCAGTGATCTTGTGAGCGCCATGGCACCGGGTCGCGCCGCCCACTCCCTTTCGCCCCGTTAAAGGCAGGAAAACAGGCGGCCATCGCAGTCTAAGGGTCTAAACAGGGACTTACAAGCAAGGAACCTGCCATGGAGCCCGGGTATGCGCGATCGCGTACTGGTGGGGCTTTCCGTGACTTTTCGTTGGCTGGAACGATCTGCACGCTACAATCGCCGTCACAAAATCACCCCCGACGGCACATCACGGCGACCTTGGGTCCGTCAAACTTCCATCTGCCGCCTTCGCCCTTCAGGAGCATCCATGCCGCATGAACACGCCCGCCTGCCCCGTGGCCTTTTCACCGGCGGATGCTTGTCGGTTAGCCTGTTTCTGGCGCCGATGCTTGCCTGGGGCGCCCCGGTCGAGCCGCCCGCCGTCGTCGGCATTCCGATCGACTTTGTTCTGTTTGCGCTGACTCTGGCAGGTGTAGCGCTTTTCCATCGTCACACGCTGGCGATCGCCGTGGCGGGCCTGGCCGTGATCTCGCTGTTCAAAATCGCGCTTTCGCCCTTCGCTGAAGGACCCGGCCTCGCGGGCTGGCTCTCGCACTTCGGTCATGAATGGGTGCTGCTTGCGAACCTGCTCGGCTTGCTGCTCGGTTTTGCGTTGCTGTCAAAGCACTTCGAGGCCAGCAATGTTCCCGCAAGGCTGCCGCAGTACCTGCCCGATGACTGGAAGGGCGGCCTGGTGCTGCTGGTGATGATCTTCGTGCTGTCGAGCTTTCTCGACAACATCGCCGCCGCGCTGATTGGCGGCACGATCGCGCGCGCGGTATTCCGGAACAAGGTGCACATCGGCTATCTGGCGGCGATCGTCGCCGCGTCGAATGCAGGCGGCTCGGGCAGCGTCGTCGGCGACACCACGACGACCATGATGTGGATCGACGGAGTCCACCCGTTGCAGGTGCTCGAAGCGTATGTCGCGGCCGGCACGGCGATGCTCGTTTTCGGAGTCCCTGCCGCTCTGCAGCAGCAGCGCTACTCGCCGATCAACAAGGAGCCCGTCGGCGGCATCGTGGTCGATTGGGTGCGAGTCTTCATCGTCGCCTTGATTCTGGTCACCGCGATCGTGGTCAACGTGGTCATCAACGTTCGCTTCAATGAAATATCCGACACTTTCCCGTTCATCGGCGCTGCGGTATGGGTGGCGTTGCTGGTGTGCGTGCCGCTACGACGGCCCGCCTGGGACGAGCTGCCGGGAGCCCTGCGCGGCAGCATCTTTCTGCTGTCGCTCGTTCTCGCCGCGTCGATGATGCCGGTGCACAAGCTGCCGGATGCATCGTGGCGCGTGGCGCTGAGCCTGGGGTTTGTCTCGGCGGTTTTCGACAACATTCCGCTCACTGCGCTGGCGCTGCAGCAGGGCGGCTATGACTGGGGGTATCTCGCGTATGCGGTGGGCTTTGGCGGCTCGATGATCTGGTTCGGCTCATCGGCGGGAGTCGCGCTGTCGAACATGTTCCCTGAAGGCAAGGATGCGATTCGCTGGGTTCGCGGCGGGTGGCACGTGGCGCTCGCGTACGTGATCGGATTTTTCGTGATGCTTGCGGTGCTGGACTGGTATCCGCAGCCGAAACACCAGGCGCCGATGCTGGCGCCGAAGACCACCTCCTTTGCGACGTCCGCGGCCAGCGTGTCCTGACCGCCATCTCGCGGATAAGAAAGTGGCAGGGCGCGGGAGCGCCCTGCCAATGCGGTGCTACGATCTGCGCCATCCGGCGCGAGATCGCATACGGTCTATCGCGGACTCCTAGCGTTCCCAGCGACCATTCTCGAACTCCCAGCGCCCGCCGCGATCGACCCAGCGGTGCGGTGTCCAGTGATAACCACGGCGTTCGCGCACCCAGTAGCCGGTATGCCACACGTGGCGGCGGCCGCGCCAATCCCAATAGCCGGGCGCCCAGACGTAGCCTCTCCGGGGCGCGGGAACGACTTCGACTCGCGCCGGCGGCGGCGCAACCTCGACGACGACCGTTCTCGCCTCGCTGACGACCGGTATCGCGATCGCCCCCAGGGCAAGCGCCCCAATAACGATTCGAGTTTGCATTGACATGTGATCCTCCCAAAAGTCGGTTGAGTTTCCAGCAGCCGCCAGCGTTGGCGTCCACACGGCCCACTAACGCTTGTGATTGCGTCGGTGTTGACAGGGC
>JALZAO010000069.1 GCA_030948305.1 Pseudomonadota bacterium | reverse complement strand
GTACTACGCCGCAATGGACGAGCTTGCCGCGCATGCGCTCACCGCGTATCGCGCGCTGGTGTACGACACGCCGGAATTCATTGCCTATTTTCGCGCCGCCACGCCGATCGCCGAGATCGCCGAGCTCAATATCGGCAGCCGGCCTGCGTCGCGTACCGCATCGTCGAAGATCGAGGACTTGCGCGCCATACCGTGGGTCTTCAGCTGGGGACAATGCCGCCTGATGCTGCCCGGCTGGTACGGCTTCGGTATCGCGGTCGACGCCTGGCTCGCGAGCCATCGCGACGGATTGTCACTGCTCGCCGAAATGCACGCGCGCTGGCCGTTCTTCAAGAGCGTCATGTCGAACATGGCGATGGTCCTGGCCAAGACCGACCTCGCAGTCGCATCGCGCTACGCCGACCTCGTCCCGGACGGCGCGACGCGGGACAAGATTTTTTCGAGGATAGCCGCGGAGCATCGTCGGACCATCGAGCTGGTGCACGCGGTTACCGGGCAGACGACGCTCCTGTACGACAACCCGACCCTGGCGCGAAGCATCCGCGACCGCTTTCCCTACCTCGATCCGCTCAATCACCTGCAGGTCGAGCTGCTGCGCCGCTATCGCGCGGGCCAGACCGATGAGCTCACCAAGCGCGGGATACATCTGACGATCAACGGGCTCGCCGCGGGATTGCGCAACAGCGGGTGAGAAGGCGCGATGCGACGCCTCGATGCGACGCCTTTTTCGAACTTGGCTGTCGAGCTCAAGCTCAAGTCTCGCGCTCGTCGGGCCGGTACTTCTCGGCACACTTCACGATCATGAGTTTGGTCGGGAATTCGAGACACAGGCGCGCATCGGCGTTTGCCTTGCGTTCCCGCGTTTCCCTCCGCGACGAGGGCTTCTTCGGCTCTTCCGGCGGCGCGGAGACCGCGGTGTCGGCAGCCGCGCTGGGTGGCGCTGGTTGAGCGGTTGCGGCCGATATTGAAGCGCCGCGGCGATCGCGACGGATGCTACGCGAGGGCGTTGGAGTTCATCAGCGGGTCCCTTTCCCTGATAAGGCGGGGCAAAACTGAGCATTCCGCCGCAGGCCTTGGCGGCGACGGAACTGCAGAGCCTAACCGAAATTGTCGTCGTCGGGGCTTGACTCTCCGGCGCGGACGCGACATCTTGCTCTTGCCCGAGAACGCGAAGTTCGCGCCGATCGTCGTCGATTTCAGGACGACTGCGTTCGCGATCGAAGGAATCGCCGTCGGTCTGGTCCGCGGCAACAGGAAGTGGTAACGCACCTGCGACGCGCAAGGCACTTACGCTCTTGTCTTGTTCCAACCCTGAAAGGAGATGTTCCATGGTCCAAGCCATTCCCGCCGGTTACGCGGGCGTCACGCCTTATCTCATCGTGCGCGACGCTGCGCGCATGCTCGACTTCTACAAAAAAGGCTTCGGTGCAACCGAAGTGCTGCGGCTGCCCGCGCCCGGCGGCAAGATCGGCCACGCCGAGATCAAGATCGGCGAGGGCATGGTGATGCTCGCGGACGAATCGCCCGAGATGGGCCACAAGTCGCCGCAGACGGTTGGCGGTACACCGGTCTCGCTGATGTTTTACGTCCGGGATGTGGATGCGCAGTTCGCCAAGGCGCTTGCCGCCGGCGGGACGGTCAAACATGCGATCAAGGACCAGTTCTACGGCGACCGTAGCGGGACACTCGAAGATCCGTCGGGGCACATCTGGACCCTTGCGACCCACACCGAGGACGTGGCGCCTGACGAAATGGACCGGCGAATGAAAGCGATGATGGCGAAGTGAGCAGCGAGCCAGGTCCCGCTCGCGAAGCGAGTGGGGTGCGAGCGCCCGCGAATCAGCGCCCGCCGGCGACGCGCGACATTGCCACCCTAAGACGTTCAAAGAGCCGGCGAAGTGAGCAGCGAGCCAGCCGGCGAAGTGAGCAGCGAGCCAGGTCCCGCTCGCGAAGCGAGTGGGGTGCGAGCGCCCGCGAATCAGCGCTCGCCGGGACGCGCGACATTGCACCACCCTGGGACGATCAAAGAGCCGGCAGCGGGTAAGTAAAGGCGACCTTCTTCAAATCGCGATTCCTTAGCTCGTGATTCCCGCTCATTTTAATAACTGAGCGGGAATCCAGTGTCGTCAGCTTCCATGTAAGCGTGACGCTCGAACGAGTGATGCATCGACCCGGCGGCGCTCGTCGCCCGGCGGCCTGATTCGCAGGCGTTGCCAGCTTGACCGGGCGCTGACGTCTATAATGGTCGTCGCGCGACGTATTTCTAATCGTCGCCCCGGGAAAGCACCTTCAAGCGATGCGTATCCTTTTGAGCAACGACGACGGTTATTTCTCTCCGGGACTTGAGCGCCTGGCCGCCGATCTGGCCCCTCATGCGGAGATCACCGTCGTCGCGCCCGAACGCGACCGCAGTGGTGCGTCGAATTCGCTGACGCTGGACCGTCCCCTGACCGTGCGCCGCGCGCCCAATGGCTTTCTGTTCGTCAATGGAACGCCGACCGACTGCGTTCACCTCGCAGTCACGGGCCTCCTCGACGATCTTCCCGACATGGTGATCTCGGGCATCAACCACGGCGCGAACATGGGCGACGACACGATCTATTCGGGCACCGTCGCCGCCGCGATGGAGGGTTATCTTCTGGGCCTGCCGTCGATCGCGGTGTCGCTGACCAACAAGGCCGGCAAACATTTCGAAACTGCGTCAAAAGTGATTGTCGATATGCTGCACCGGCACCGCCGGCAGCCCGCAGGCGCATGGCTGCTCAACGTCAATGTTCCCGACGTGCCTCACGGCCAGTTGAAAGGCGAGCGTGTTACGCGCCTGGGCAAGCGCCACAAAGCAGAGCCGGTGATCAAGACACAGACGCCGCGCGGCGAGACGTGCTACTGGGTCGGTGCCGCAGGTGCGGCAGCCGATGCAGGCGAGGGCACCGACTTCGACGCCATCGAGCGTGGATACGTTTCGGTGACGCCCTTGCAGATCGATCTGACCAACCACGGTGACATGCCGCGAATCGCGGCGTGGCTTGCGACGCGGGCGAAGACGGACGCAAAGGCATGACTGCCGGCGTCGAAAGATTCGCAGGCATCGGCATGACCTCCGCGCGAACCCGTGCGCGGATGGTCGAGCGCCTGCGCGAGCAGGGTATCCGCGACGAGGTGGTGATCTCGGCCATGGAAGCGGTGCCGCGGCACATCTTCGTCGAGGAAGCGCTGGCCATCCGTGCCTACGAAGACAGCCCGCTTCCCATCGGCTCGGGACAGACCATTTCGCAGCCGTATGTCGTCGCGCGCATGACCGAGCTCCTCCGCGCGGGACGCGACTTGCCGCAGGTGCTCGAAATCGGTACCGGCTGCGGTTACCAGACTGCCGTGCTGGCGCACATCGCGAGCGAGGTGTACACGGTGGAGCGAATCGCTGCGCTGGTCGCCAAGGCGCGGCGCAACCTGCGCGCGCTCAAAGTCGAGAACGTGCGCATCAAGCATGGCGACGGCTCGAGCGACCTCGGCGAGGACCTGGAAGTCGACGGCATCATCGTCACCGCGGCGGCGACCAAGGTGCCCACGGGCTTGTTGCGGCACCTCCGCGTCGGCGGTCGCATGGTGTTGCCGCTCGCCATCCGCGAAGAAGGCCTTCGCGGCGTGCAGCGGCTGACGGTGATCGACAAGGGGACCGATGGCATCCACCAACAAGACTACGACGCGGTAAGATTCGTGCCGCTGCTTCCTGGACTCGCATGATTTTTCTCAAATGACGCCGCCCGTCCGCATTTGCGCCTTGCTTGCCGCCGTCGGCGCCGCGCTTGTCCTCGCCGGCTGCATGACGCGGCCGCCAGCTCCGGTCGACGAACGAGGACCTCCAATATTTTTTCCGCCGCCTTCGCCGCCGCCACCCCCGGCCGTGGCGCGCGAGCCCGAAGCGCCGCCACGCTTGTACACCGTCAAGCGCGGCGAGACGCTGGCGCAGATCGCGCTCGAGCAGGGCCTCGACTACCGCGAGCTCGCCGTGTGGAACAATATCGAGAACCCGAACGTGATACGCGTCGGTCAGGTGCTGGTGCTTTCTCCGCCCGGACAAGCAGGTACAGGTCCCGGCGGTGTGATCACCGCGCCATTGGTTACCGCGCCGTCCATCGCTCCAAGCAACGAGGCCCGCGCGCTGATGACGTCGCCGGGCCGCGGTAACACGCCGACGTTCAAGACCGAACCGCGGGCGATGAAATTGCCCTACTCGGAACAGGCGCTCGCACAGTTGGAGCGCTCGCCGATTTCCATCGCAGCCCCGCCAGCGCTGGCAACCGCGCCCCCAGCCGCTGCCGCGCCGCCGGCGTCCGCCACCGCGCCGGCTTCAACCAACATCGCCAAGGCGACACCTTCCCGACCCGAATCCGCTCGAGTACCCGAGATCGACGACGCCAAGCTCGACTGGGCATGGCCGACGTCAGGAAAAGTTATCAAAGGGTTTTCCGAAGGTTCGAATCTCAAGGGCATCGACATTGGCGGCAAGGCCGGTCAACCGGTACTGGCCAGTGCTGCCGGTCGAGTCGTTTACGCCGGAGCGGGCCTGCGCGGCTACGGAAAGCTGGTCATCGTCAAGCACAACAACACCTACCTTTCCGCTTACGCGCACAACCGCGAGATTCTGGTCAAGGAAGGGCAGCAGGTCAGCAAGGGGCAGAAGATCGGCGAGATGGGCGACACCGACGCCGACCAAGTCAAGCTTCATTTCGAAATTCGTCGCCTCGGCAAGCCCATCGACCCGGCGAAATTCCTTCCACCCACATGAGCCTGCGGGCAACGACGAACCCCGACATCGCATGAGGGCTCCGTCGACGACCCAGGACGAGCGCCTGCCGGCTGCGACCGAGCCGGACACAAGGACGCGGGAGTTGCCGCTGGAGGTGCCCGAGACCGGCGTCGGCGCCGACTTCCTCAACGACATCACCCAGATCTATCTCAACGAGATCGGGCAGAGCCCGTTGCTCACTCCCGCGCAGGAGCTCGAATACACGCGCGCAAATCGCGCTGGCGATTTCGACGCTCGGCAGAAAATGATCGAGCATAACCTGCGGCTCGTGGTCAGCATCGCCAAGCATTACCTCAATCGCGGGCTCACGCTCGCCGATCTTATCGAAGAAGGCAACCTCGGACTGATCCACGCCCTGGAAAAGTTCGATCCGGAGCGCGGCTTTCGATTCACCACCTACGCGACCTGGTGGATAAGGCAATCGATCGAGCGCGCGATCATGAATCAATCGCGGACGATTCGGCTCCCCGCGCACGTGGTCAAGGAGCTCAATATCGTGCTCCGTGCGCTGCGTCATCTGGAGACGCACGGCGTTCTCGGCGAAGGTCGCGAGCCAACCGTCGACGATGTCGCGCACCTGCTCGACAAGCCGGTCGCGCAGGTGCGCAAGGTGCTGGGCTACAACGAGACGGTTGCGTCGCTGGACGCGCCCTTCGACGCGGAACCGGGGCTCTCGCTCGGTGATCAACTGGCCGATGAGGACGCACCGAGCCCGGAGCTCATCCTGCATAACTCGGAGATCGAGGGATGGGTAAAGCAGTGGCTCGACGAGCTCTCGGACCGCCAGCGATGCGTCATCGAGCGGCGCTATGGGCTCAACGGCAGGGATGTGGCGACGCTGGAGAAGCTGTCGCGTGAGCTCGGCGTCACGCGAGAGCGCGTGCGTCAGATTCAGTCGGAGGCGCTCGACAAATTGCGAGCGCGCCTGCGCCGGCGCGGCTTGTCGCGTGAGGTGTTGTAGCGCCGGATTCGTCCGCGTCGCGCGCGAGCCGCGCGGGCAAACTTATTCGACCGTTTCCGGCGACTCTTTGGCGGCGCTCGTCGAACGCGAGGCTTCGTTAAGCGCGCGCGGTCGCGGCAGAGCGTCGACCCCGCTTCTCAACTCCTCGATCATCTGATCGCGTCTCGCATCGAGCGGACCATAGTGGAGCTGCGCATAGCGCTCGCCGATGCGCGCGAGAACGCTAGTCCATTGCGGCCAGCGTTTAGCGGCGCGGCGGGTGTAGGCAAGCGGTCCCTCTTCCGGCGCGCGGGCAAGACCGGCGCGGCCGAGCCTGCGGCAGAGGTCATTCCACAACACGACCTCGGCATCGACTCGCGAGCGGCGCAGCCGCGCCGCGCCCAGCAACAGAGCCCCCCAGATGAACACGGCGCCGGCAACCACCACCACCAGCTGCCATGGTCGCGCGTCCTCCAATCCGAAGCCGGCCAACAAGTCGCGCTGGCGGTCAATGTTGAAGCCGACGACCCCGCGCTGCCACTGGTAATTGACGGAGTCCCACTTCAGCCTGAGGCTTTTGATCCACGTCATCTCCAGCCGGGCGAAGTAGGGTACCTGCTCGCCCGCCGGCAGTGCGGCGCCCAAGCCGCGTTCGATTCGCGACGGTGCCACCGCGGCGGTGGGATCGAAGCGTTGCCATTGACCGTCGAGCAGCGCCTCGGCCCACGCGTGCGCGTCGGACTGGCGCACGATCATGTAATCGCCGTCGAGATTCATTTCCCCGCCCTGATAGCCGGTCACGACCCGCGCCGGTATTCCCGCGGCGCGAAGCAGGACGGTGAATGCGCCGGCATAGTGCTCACAGAATCCGCGGCGGGTGTCGAAGAGGAATCCATCGACCGGATCGCGGTCGAGCAGCGGCGGCGCCAACGTATAGACGAACGGCTCATTGTGAAACCAGCTGAGCACGGCGTTGACGTACGCGCGGTCGGAATCGACGCTCTCACGCATTTCCTTGGCGAAGGCGAGCGTGCGCGGATTACTGCGCGGCAGCTGCAGGCTCTCGCGCGGATTGTCATCGGTACCCGGATAGGAGTCGCGAAGCGACGATCGCTGGGTATAGCGGACCGCCTGCACGACCGCCGTCTTGGCGACAAGCTGCTGGTCGTAGGTCAGGTACGCGATTTCGTTGCCGGCCGGCGCCAGTGGATCGTTGGTTGGCGAGCGCGGCAGCGCTGACGGATGCTCGAGCGCGAACAGCCATATCTTGCCGTGAGGCTCGAGCGTCACCGTGTATTCGATCGGGCGGACTTGCCGCGGCACGAATTTGCCGGGAAGAAGCTTGTATACCGCTCGCCACTCGCGACCGTCGAAACGGGATAGCACCGGCCCGCGCCAGTAGCGTAGCGCAGGGGGCGGCGGCCGTCCGTTGAAATCGACCCGAAAGGCGACGGCGTCGGAAAGCGACAGCTCGCTTATCGAGCCGGGTCGCATGCTGTCTGATAAGCCCGAGCGCGCGGCGGCTTCGCTGGGTGAACCCCAGAGCGGCCCGGCGAGGCGCGGAAAAAGCACGAATAGCAGCGCGGCAAGGGGGATGCCTTGCAGGATCAGGCGCGTCGTCGATCTGAGCAGGGCTCTCCAGTCGGAAGCTGCGGCGGGGGCTCCGCCTCGGAGC
>JALZAO010000068.1 GCA_030948305.1 Pseudomonadota bacterium | reverse complement strand
AGTGCTGGATTCGAAGATCGTGCCGCAGATTCCGGGCGGACGCCTCGGCAAGCCCGACGAAGTCGCGGGATTGGTTGCCTATCTCACGTCAGAGGAAGCCGCGTTCGTCACCGGCGCCAACATCGCTATCAACGGCGGCCAGCACATGTTCTAGCCGACGTACTCCAGGTTCTGACCGGGCGAGCGAAAAAAAGCCCCGGCATTGCTGCCGGGGCGAGGCTGTACCATTTAGGAGGAGGAAAATGATACAGAACTACAGGAGCCATCAGTTGCGATGTTGGGACCGCCGCCGGGGGATTCAAGTTCCCGGCGGTTTCCCGGTATTGCTTGGCTGACGCTTATTTGCGACCCTTGGTCGTCTTGGCTGTCGCCTTGGCGACATTGGCGGCGTTGGCGCTGGCGGCACGAACGGACGCGTCGGCATAGCTGACAACCTGCTTGGTCGCCTTCGAGAACTGGTCGAACGCAGCGGTGGTGGCCGCGACAGTCGACTTCATCGCCGTCACGGCGAAATCGGAACCGGCGGGCGCATTCTTCGACGCCTTTTCGACCCATGCCGCGACATTCTTGGTGTAAGAAGCCCACGCTGCTTCGGCCAGCTCCGAAAAATCGGCTTGCGCTTCGGAGGCGATCTGGTACACGCCGCGCGAGTAGCCCAGCGCATTCTGCACACCCGCTTCGGCGAGCTTGGCGCGAACCGCGGCCAGCTCCTGCACGTCCTTGATGCCGGCGACGGCATTGGCGGTAAACACGCCTTGCTCGAGCGCGACCTTGGCGGCCTGGAGGTTGAGCTTGGTGAAACGCTCCGCCTTTTCGAGCGAGAGCGAGGCAAGCTTCACTGCATTGTCGTAGCCAGCTTTGTTGATGTCAGCGAATTGTTCGGTTGCGTTGTACATTTGAGGTCCTTTTCCGTTGAGGTTCAGATTGAATGGGACCCTAAACGGGTCCGGACTACTCGGGTGCATCCGCTGCTTTGGCTGCCGGCCGGGCTCTTGATGCTCGGGAGGCCTGCCTTTGCTGTATCGCGTTTGCTGCACCGCACAAATCCAATTGTAGGGGCGGTAACCCCTCGAGTCAAGGATTATTTGGTGCAGCGCACCAATGGTCCCTGCGCCACCGCTGCGGCCTTTCAATCGTCCTGATAAATCAGAAGGTTATAATCGTCGCTTCGTTTCCCGGAGTGCAGCATGGCCAAGCCCGTACGCGTGATCAAGAAGTACCCCAACCGCCGCTTGTACGACACCGCCAACAGCGGCTACATCACCCTGGCCGACGTCAAGCAGATGGTGCTCGAGTTCATCGATTTTCAGGTCATCGACGCCAAGTCGGGGGACGACCTGACGCGGGGCATCCTGCTGCAGATCATCCTCGAGGAGGAGTCCGCCGGCATGCCGATGTTTTCCAGCGAGATGCTGTCGCAGATGATTCGTTTCTACGGCAATGCGCTGCAGGGCATCATGGGCAATTACATGGAGCAGAACGTCAAAGCTTTCCTGGTGATTCAGAACAAGCTGCAGGATCAGGCCAAGCAGGTCTACGGCGACAAGATGATGCTCACGCCGGACCTCTGGAAGCAATTCCTGCAAATGCAGGCTCCGGCGATGCAGGGCATGCTCGGCAACTACCTCGAGCAGAGCGCCAAGTTGTTCATGGACATGCAGCAGCGGATGCAGGATCAGACGCGCGGCTTGTTCACTTCTTTTCCTTTCCCCAACTTCGCCGCGGGCGCACAACCGTCACCCGAGGAAGAAAAAAAGCGCTGACGCTAGAAAGCACCGCAGCAACCGCATTGCAGCGCAGCTTGTTTTCGCACCGCACGATTGCCACCATGGCCATCGCCAAGATCCAGTCCCGACCCCGCGTCGCCGAGGCAGCGCCGAAGGTGGGATTCGTCTCGCTCGGATGCCCGAAAGCTCTGGTCGACTCCGAACAGATTCTCACCAGGCTGCGCGCCGAAGGCTACGCCATCGCGCCGACGTATGAGGGCGCCGATCTGGTTGTCGTCAACACCTGCGGCTTCATCGATGCCGCAGTCGAGGAATCGCTCGCGGCCGTGGGCGAGGCGCTGGCCGAGAACGGCAAGGTTATTGTCACCGGCTGCCTCGGTGCCAAGCAAGGCGGCGCGTTTGTGCGTGCGGCACATCCCAAGGTGTTGGCGGTCACCGGGCCGCACGCCGCAGGCGAGGTCATGGACGCCGTTCACGCACACCTGCCGCGGCCGCACGACCCTTTCGTCGACCTGCTCCCGCCGCAGGGAATCAAGCTTACGCCGCGGCACTACGCCTATCTGAAAATCAGCGAGGGCTGCAATCACCGCTGCACTTTCTGCATCATTCCCTCGATGCGGGGCGATCTGGTCAGCCGGCCGCTCGCAGATGTCATGAACGAGGCCGAGAACCTGTTCAAGGCGGGGGTCCGCGAATTGCTCGTCGTCTCCCAGGACACCAGCGCCTACGGCGTCGACGTCCGATATCGGACCGGCTTCTGGCGGGGCCGGCCGCTGAAGACGCGAATGACCGAATTGGTGCAAGCACTCGGCGCGCTCGCGGACGAGCACAGCGCGTGGGTACGCCTGCATTACGTCTACCCCTATCCGCACGTCGACGAGGTCGTGCCGCTGATGTCCGACGGCGGGAGCGGCGTATTGCCCTATCTCGACGTTCCCTTCCAGCACGCAAGCCGCCGCATTCTGAAGCTGATGAAGCGTCCGGCCAATGCCGAAAATACGCTCGAGCGCATTCGCGCCTGGCGCGCGATACGCCCATGCTTGACCATACGTTCGACGTTCATCGTCGGCTTTCCAGGCGAGACCGAGGCCGAGTTCGAGGAGGTACTCGACTTTCTAGCGGAGGCCGAGCTCGACCGCGTCGGCTGCTTTGCCTATTCGCCGGTCGATGGCGCCGCGGCCAACGCACTCCCGGGGGCGCTGCCCGAAGAGGTCAAGGAAGAGCGCCGCGCGCGTTTGATGACAGCGCAGGCCGCGATCAGCGCGCGGCGGTTGCAGGCGCAGATCGGCCGCACCCTCGATGTCCTGGTCGATGCGATCGACGGCCCGCGCGCAATCGCGCGCGGCGCCGGCGACGCGCCTGAGATCGACGGCACGGTGTCGGTGATCGATGGCGGCGCGTTAACGGTCGGCGACTTTGCGCGCGTGACGGTCACCGAGTCGGATCAACACGATCTCGTCGCGCGCTGCGCGCAATGACCGCGCGCTCTATGCGCCCCGCGATGTGCACGCAGCTGCAAACTGGCTCGCATCCTGCGCGTTCGCGCCGGCTTCTCGTCCGAGCCGGAGCGCTGAGGGAGAAAACTATTTGACCGGCAGCGCGCGCAGTGCTGCCGCGAGCTGCTCGAGCACCTTGCCCAGAGCCACGTTGAGCCCGCGAACCAGTGCGTCGGCCGAGCGCGAAGGTGCCTGCACACGCGAGCCGAGCTCCCCGGTCCAGACAAAGGCGCCGGAGCCGGCCCCGGTGTCGGTGAGAAAATACTTGATGGTCACCACCGCCGCCGGCTGCGCCGGGTCACGCAGGTCGAAGTAGAGCTCGCTGACGAAGCTCTCGAGCGAGAAATCGCTGTCGAGCGCGCTCGACGGCGGCAGCACCGCCCGATAGATTCCCGCTGCGGAAAGCCACGCCGCGGTTGCCTCGCCGACCATCGCCGCGGGCGCCACCAGAAATTCCTCGTAGAAATCCGTTTCGAATTTCAGATCCCCTTCGCGATAGACCAGCGACCGGCTGGCGAAGGGGCCGGCAACCGTTACCGCGCCAACCCGCAGCGTCGCCGCCTTCGGCGCAGCAGTTGAAGCGGGCGGCCGGGGCGGCTCCAGGATGTAGGTCGATTTCACCGGTGCCGCCCCCTTGATGGAGCAACCGGCGACCAACAGCGCGGCCGCGGATGACAGCGCGCGCCGACGCGAAAACGAAGCGGGCAGTTTCATTGTTGAAGGCCTTTTGCCGGCAGCGGCGGCGCGCCGAGAATCAGTTGCGAAGGATAGCGCTTGGCATTCTCGGTAAGATCGCGGAGATTGTCGGTGATCTGGCGCAGGTTATCGAGTGTTCGCTTGAGGTCGGTCTCGCCGCCGCCGGTGACGCGATCGAGCCGCGACAAAGTGCTTTGAAGGTGCGACAGCGACTTCGCGAAATTCGGATCCTCGAGCACCTTCTTCAGCGCAACCGCCGCTGCATCGGCGTCCGCCGGCAGGCGCTTGATCGCTGGGTCGTCGAGTATCGCCGAGAGCCGCTGGTTGGTGACCCGCAAATCCGCGATCAGCGCCGTCGCGTCCTTGCCGATCTTATCCATCGGCAACTGATCGAGCTTGGTCTCCAGCTTGCTCAAGACCCGTGATGTGTTCTGGGACAGCTTGTCGGTGTCGACGGCCTCGATGCGGTTATTGGTGGTGATCAGCAAGCGGTTGAGGTTGGTGAGCATACCTTCGAGGTCGAGGCGCTGAAATCGACCGAGGATGTCCGATGCCGCACCGAGGAACTGGGTCACCGTCGATTGCGCGCTCGGAATGTAGAGATTGTCCGGCTCCCACGATATCGGCAGCTCCGGATTGGTCTTCGGATCCACGTAGTCGATTTCGAGATAGTTCGTCCCCGTGATGCCCAGCGGCGCGAGTCGGATGCGCAGGCCCTTGTCGATTTCCATTCGCGCCGTTTCCGGGCGCGTGATGTCGCCGCTGGCGCGGCCTCCGATCAGGCGCGGCAGCAGCAGCGCCTCGATCATCACGTAGCGCAGCCGTTCCGCCATCGGCTTGTCGAGCTGATATTTGGTATAGGTAAAGCCGATCTTGGTCACTTCGCCGACGACGACGCCGCGATACTTGACCTTGGATCCGAGCTCGAGCCCCTGCGCCGATTCGTTGAGGTAAGTCTCGATCGGTATCTTCGATTGAAACCACCGTCCCGATCCGAGGATCAGGAGCAGCAGGATCAGCACCACGGTCGCGCCGATCACGAACAAACCGAGCTTGAAGAAGTTGGCCTGGGCGCTCATAAGTCACCCCTGGCGTAGGCGCGCGACACGACGTCCCGCCCGACCCGGGGCAAGGAAACGAGGCGAGCGCGGCGGCAAGTATTCGATTGCATCTACGCCGCTTCCGCGATCGTCTCAGAGGCTTCGCGCCGGAAGAACTGACGCACCCACGGATTGTCGCTGGTGTCGCGCAGAACTTTTGGGTCACCTTCGGCAATGATGCCCTTGACGCGCTTGTCGAGCATGATGACCCTGTCCGCAACCGTGTAGATACTGGCGAGCTCATGGGTCACGATGACAAACGTTATGTGCAGGCTCCTCGCGAGCCGAAGGATGAGCAGATCGAGCTCGGCCGAGGTGATGGGATCGAGTCCGGCCGACGGCTCGTCGAGAAACAGGATCATCGGATCGAGCGCCATCGCGCGCGCGATCGCCGCGCGCTTTTGCATGCCGCCGCTGATCTCTGACGGCATGTGGCCGCTGAACGCGTCGAGGCCGACCAGCTTGAGCTTCATCTGGGCGATCAGATCGAGTTCATCGCCGTCGAGCGACGTGTACTCCTCGAGGGGCAGACGGATATTTTCCAGGAGCGTCATCGAGCCGAACAGCGCACCGCTCTGGTACATGACGCCGATTTTCTTGAGAATCGCGCGGCGCGCGTCTCCTTCCGCGGTAACGATGTCGTCGCCGTCGAAGTAGACCGCTCCGGCCATCGGTTCGTAGAGTCCGATCATGTGCTTCATGAGCGTGCTCTTGCCGCACCCTGAACCGCCGAGGATGACGAATACTTCACCGCGGTTGACGGTGAAATTGATGTCGCGCATCAGCACGTTGTCCTCGTAGCCGGCAGTGAAATGCTCGACTCGGATGATCGGTTCGGCGGGCATGGGGATTGGCGCTTCAGATATCGAGCAGATAGTAGACGAACGCGTATATGCCGTCGACGACGACCAGCAGAATGATCGCAGAGACGACCGCGCGCGTTGCGGAAATGCCGACCGCGCTGGCACCGGTTTGCGTTTGCAGGCCGCGCAGGCAGCCGATGCCGGCGATCAGGATCGCGAATACCGGCGCCTTGGCCAGCCCGGCGAGCAGGTCCTTGACATCGACCAGGCTGTCGACCTCGTGCAGAAAAGCGCTGATCGGAATATTGAAGCTGATCATCGTCAGCGCGCCGCCAAGGATACCGATGAGGTCGGCGAAGATGCATAGCAGCGGCATCATCAGCAAGGCGGCGATGATGCGCGTGACGACGAGGAAGCGGACCGGGTCGAGGCCCATGGTGGTCAGCGCGTTGAGCTCCTCGTTGACCTTCATGGTGCCAATCTCCGCCGCGAACGCCGCGCCCGAGCGTCCGGCGAGAAGGATTGCGGTCATCAGCGGCCCGAGCTCGCGCAGAATCGACAGCCCGACCAGATCCGCGACAAAGATCTCGGCGCCGAACTGCTTCATCGGCACCGCGGACTGGAACGCCAGAATGATCCCGAGCAAGAAGGAGATCAGCGCCACGATCGGCAGCGCGTTGACTCCCACCTGCTCACAGGTGTACCAGACGTCCTTCCAGCGGATGCGGTGTGGATGCGTGATCGCAAACCACAACGCCGCGCTCGTTTCGCCGATGAACGCGATTTGCACGCGCATGTCGCGGCCGACGGTCAGCGCTGCGCGACCGATCTCGGCCACCGTGTGCAGCCGCTCTTCGTGTTCTTTGGGTGGCGCGCGCAGCGCAACCGGATCGAACTGGTCGAGCAGGGTCTTGAACTGGGGCTTTAGGCCGACCACCGCGACCGGTGCCTCGGGCCGCCGCGTTTGGCGCAGCAGATCGACCAGCATCGCAATGCCACCGCCATCGCAGTAGTCCACGCGCGAAGTCTCGACCAGTACCGGCAGGTCCGGCGCCGCATCGAGCGCCGCACGTGCGTCGGGCCAGACCCCGGCGATGGAGTACGCGTCCAGCCTGCCGGCGAGGCGCAGCTCCCGTTTGCCGTCGACGTCGCTCACGACAAGCGACGCCTCCGGCGAGGGAGTCATTCGGGCCGCCGCGGCGGCGCTCACCGCGTCAACTCGGAAGGTCCGCCGAGCGCCCGTGTGCAGCGGTCAGCGCGAGACAAGGCGTTGTCCTGCGGGGGCACCGCTCGATTCTGGATGGAATCCACGCGTCCTTGAAGTTCCGTTCGGCAGTCGAGGGTTGGTGTTGCGGAAGCGGCGAAGTTTAGCATGCAGCCGGAGAGTGCCCCATAGGTTGCAAACGCGCGCAAGCTTGCATCCGCACCGCGCGCATCCAGCGCATCACGCTTCGCAGGGGCCATCGATCTCCGCTACGCGAGGCGACTGGCGACGCCGGGTGGCTCGCGCCGCGGCCTCCGTAACGCGTGCGTGAATGAAATGCGTCGCGCGTCGGCCGCTAGCGTCGACTCGCAATTCTCCGTCGATCCCCGCTACGTGGGGCCCC
>JALZAO010000067.1 GCA_030948305.1 Pseudomonadota bacterium | reverse complement strand
GCCGGAGTGCCCGGAGAACGCGTCACCGTGCGGGGCCGGATGTCCGACGGTGAAGGAAAGCCGATCAACGACGGCGTCCTGGAAATCTGGCAGGCAGATGCGCAAGGCAAATACGCGCACCCCGAGCACGGCCAGAAAACCAGCGCGGCGAACGATTTTCGCGGCTTCGGACGCATCCTCACCGACGGCAGCGGAGTGTTTCAATTCACCACCATCCAGCCGGGCCCGGTCGCCGGCCCCGACGGCAAGCAGCAGGCGCCGCATCTGGTGGTGACCGTGTTCATGCGCGGCATGCTGAGACACCTCATTACCCGCATGTACTTTCCCAGTGAAGCACTCAACGAAACCGATGCGGTATTGCAACGGGTGCCCGTCGACCGCCGCGCGACGCTCGTCGCCGCGGCCTCCGGTAAATCGATCCTCGAGTGGAACGTCGTGTCTCAGGGACCGACCGAGACGGTATTTTTCGACTTCTAGTGGACGGTAACAGCCAAATCGGTAGTGAGCATAGCGATCTGGCGCCGCGATCCGTGTCGAGCGCAAGGCGCCGAAGCGAAGCAAGGGTAGGCCCCCTTGCGAGCTTCGGCACGCAGCGATCGGCGCGGAGCGCAAGCCAGACACTGCCGATTTGGCTGTTACCGTCCACTAGGGTATGACCCACGAGCCGTCGGCAGCTTTGGCGCAACATTCGCACGCGGATTTATTCGCGGTGATCGATGGCGCCCGCATTCGATACCGGCTCGACGGCCCGATCGGCGCACCGTTTCTGGTGCTGTCGAATTCGCTGGGAACGAATCTGGACATGTGGGAGCCGCAGGTCGCCGAACTTGCGACACGATTTCGCGTATTGCGCTACGACAGCCGCGGTCACGGCCTCTCCACGGTTACCCCGGGCCCCTACACCATCGAGCGATTAGCGCGCGATGTCCTGGCGCTGCTCGACGAGATCAAAATCGATCGCACAGACTTCTGCGGCCTGTCGATGGGCGGCATGGCGGGGATGTGGCTGGGCGTGCATGCGCCGCAACGCATGGACAGGCTGGTGTTGTGCAACACGGCGCCGCGCATCGGCTCAGCCGAGCGATGGAATGCGCGCATCGACGCAGTGAGCAAGAGCGGCGTCGGCGGCATCGCCGACGCGATGATGGAGATCTGGTTCACGCCGCGATTCCGGGATGTCGCGGCGCCCACGGTGCAGCGAATGCGCGCCATGCTAAGCGCAAGCCCGGCGGACGGATATGTCGCGTCGTGCGCGGCGGTACGCGACATGGATCAGTGGGCAACGCTGTCGAGAATAGAACGGCCGACGCTGATCGTCACCGGGACGCACGATGCGGCGACGCCGCCCGCGGACGGTCGACGCATGGCAGAGCTGATACAGGGCGCGAAGCAAGTCGAACTGGATGCGGCGCATATTTCGAATGTCGAAGCGGCCGGACGTTTCACTGCCGAGGTGCTGGCGTTTCTTGATCGTTGAGGAGTCGGACCATGGACGAGCGCGAGCGGTACTCGAAAGGGTTGGAAGTGCGTCGTGCGGTGCTGGGTGACGCGCACGTCGATCGGGCGCTGACGCGCGCCAACGACCTTAACCGGGAATTTCAGGAACTGATCACCCGTTATGCCTGGGGCGAGATCTGGACCCGGCCGGGCCTGCCGCGGCACACGCGCAGCCTGATCACCCTGGCGATGATGGTGGCGTTGAACCGGCCCGACGAGTTCCGGTTGCATGTCCGCGCCGCATTCAACAACGGCGTCACCCGCGACCAGATCAAGGAAGTACTGCTGCAATCGGCGATTTACTGCGGCGTGCCTGCGGCCAACAGCGCATTCCATCTGGCTGAGGAAGTTTTCTCGCAACTCGACAAGCCGGCGCCCTGACCGCGGCCGGCCAGGCGGCAATGATTCCCATGCGCACCCAGGTCGCGATCGTCGGCGCGGGCCCGGCCGGCTTGCTGCTCGCTCAGCTGCTGCAACGGCAGGGAATCGAATCGGTGGTGATCGAGAATCGCGCGCGGGACTACGTCGAGCATCGCGTGCGGGCGGGCGTGCTGGAACAGGGCAGCGTCGATTTGTTGAACGATTCCGGTGTCGGCGCACGGCTGCAGCGCGAGGGCCTAGTGCATCACGGGATCGAGCTTCGCTTCGGCGGGCAAGGTCATCGCATCGACATGACCTCCCTGACCGGCGGACGCTCGATCACTGTTTACGGTCAGCAGGAAGTCGTGAGGGACCTGATCCGCGCGCGCATCGACGCGGGCGGCGAGATCATGTTCGGAGTGAGCGAGGTCAGCGTCGCCGATATCGACTCGAGTGAGCCAAAGGTAATGTTCGTCCGCGACGGCAAGCGCATCGGGCTCGTCTGCGACCTCCTCGCCGGCTGCGACGGTTTCCACGGCGTGTGCCGGCCGTCGATTCCGGCGGGCGTATTGTCCACCTTCGAGCGCACGTATCCGTTCGCCTGGCTCGGCATCCTTGCCGCCGCGCCGCCCACCCACGACGAGCTGATCTACGCCTACCATCAACGCGGATTCGCGCTCTACAGCATGCGCTCGCCGGAAGTGACGAGGCTCTATCTTCAGGTCGCGCCCGAGGAGGATATCGACAACTGGCCGGACGCTCGCATCTGGGAGGATTTGCATTCTCGGCTCGAAACCGACGACGGCTGGAAGCTCTCCGAGGGTGCGATCACCGAAAAAGGCATCACCGGCATGCGCAGCTTCGTGGTCGAGCCGATGCAATACGGCCGCATGTTCCTCGCCGGCGACGCAGCCCACATCGTTCCGCCGACCGGTGCCAAAGGCATGAATCTGGCGCTGGCCGACGTGCGCGTTCTGGCGCAGGCCGCGACGGAGTTTTTCAAGACCGGGAAGCGCGGGTTGCTCGACGCGTATTCCACGACCTGTTTGAAGCGGGTTTGGCGGGCCGAGCATTTTTCGTGGTGGATGACTTCGATGCTGCACCGCTTCCCGAGCGATGACGTGTTTCAGCAGCGTTTGCAACGCTCGCAGCTCGAATACGTCGTTGGCTCCAGGGCCGCTGCGGCGTCGCTGGCGGAGAACTACGTCGGTCTTCCGTTTTCATGAGCGTGCCTCGTTCCCGAAGAATAGGCTTTGCGGTCAGGTTAAGATGAGTTTTGCGACAACAACCGTCGGAAAAAGGAGGACCAAAGTGAAATTCGAGAGCTGGATCAAACGTGTGTTGGTCGGAGCGGCGATGCTGGCCGCCGCGGGGACCCTACAGGCGCAGGGCGTGGTGAAGCTCGGTCTCGTCGCCGAATTCTCGGGACCGTTCGCCCAGTACGGGCAGCAGATACTCGGCGGAATGAAGGCGTACATGAAGCAGAACGGCGACACCGTCGCCGGCAAGAAAATCGAGATCGTGCAAAAGGACACGACCGGCCCCGCGCCGGATGTCGCCAAGCGCCTGGCGCAGGAGCTGGTGACGCGCGACAACGTCGACTTCCTCGTCGGTTTCGGCCTGACGCCGAATGCGATGGCGGTCGCTCCCGTCGCGACCGAAGCGAAGAAGCCGATGATCATCATGAACGCGGCGACCTCGATCATCACCACCAAATCGCCGTACATCGTGCGCGTGTCGATGACGCTGCCGCAGATCACGCAGCCGATGGCGCAGTGGGCGGCGAAGAATGGCATCAAGAAGGTATATACCGTGGTCGCCGATTACGGCCCGGGACTGGACGCGGAGGGCGCGTTCACCAAGGCGTTCCAGGCGGCCGGCGGCGAAATGGTCGGCAGCGTGCACACGCCGCTGCAGAATCCCGACTTCGCACCGTTCGTCCAGCGGGTCAAGGATGCCAAGCCAGAGGCGGTGTTCCTGTTCCTGCCCGCGGGCGAGCAGGGCATCGCATTCATGAAGGCTTACAAGGAGCGCGGCCTCGCCGACGCGGGAATCAAGCTGATCGCCACCGGCGACATCACCGACGACGGCGTGCTCGAGGCGATGGGCGACCCGACGCTGGGCCTGGTCACCAGCTTTCACTACTCGGCATCGCACGACTCGCCGGAGAACACCGCGTTCAAGAAAGCGTATGCCGACGCCAACGGCACCAAGCTGCGTCCGAATTTCATGGCTGCGGCGGGCTATGACGGCATGGCGGCGATCTACGAGGCGCTGAAGAAAACGAATGGCTCGACCGACGGCGACAAGATCATGGCCGCCCTCAAAGGGATGAGGCTCACCAGTCCACGCGGCACGATCATGATTGATCCGGAAACCCGCGATGTCGTGCAGACGGTCTATATCCGCAAGGTCGAGAAGACCGCCGGCGGCCTGTACAACATGGAGTTCGACAAATTCCCCGACCAGAAGGACCCGGGCAAGTAGCCGCGCGAGACCTTTACGGGTTGCATCACGGGCGCCGGGTCTAACCGGCGCCCCATACTTCCTCCGCCGTTTCGATGATCAGGCGCAATTTGGCCGCCTGCGCCTCACGCGCGATCTCATTACCATGCACGGTGCTGGAAAAGCCGCACTGCGGCGACAGACAGAGCTGGTCCAGCGGCAGCACCTGCGCCGCCTGGTCGATTTTTCGCTTCAGCGAGTCCTTGGATTCGAGCTCACCGAGCTTGGTCGTGACCAGGCCGAGAACAACGGTCTTGCCCGGGGGCACGAAACGCAGCGGTGAAAAATCCCCGGAGCGGGCATCGTCGTATTCGAGGAAATACCCGTCGACCTCGAGCTCGTTGAACAGCACCTCGGCCACCGGCTCATACCCACCCTCGGCTACCCACGCGCTTTTGAAGTTGCCTCGGCAGAGGTGAACGCAAAATGTCATGCCGGGCGGGCGGTCAGCGATCGCCGCGTTGATCAGGCGCGCATAGCGGCGCGGCAATTCGTCGGGATCATCGCCACGCGCCCTCGCACCTTCGCGCATCCTGGCGTCGCAGAGATAGGCGAGGTTGGTATCGTCGAGCTGCAGGTAAGTGCATCCCGCGGCGGCGAGCGCGCGGATCTCGGCGCGATAGGCGGTCGCGACGTCGGCGAAAAACGGTTCGAGGTCGGGATATGCTTCGCGGCTGATTGCTTCGCGCCCGCCGCGAAAGTGCAGCATGGTCGGCGACGGGATGGTCACCTTCGGCGTTCGCTTGGTCACCGACCGCAGAAATGTGAAGTCGTCCACCTGAATCGGCTTGACGTGACGCACCGGCGCCGTCACGCGCATCACCGGCGGCGCGAAATCAACGTTGCCGGCAGCGCTGTGGAAGCTCATCGAGATGCCACCCTTGGTCTCGACCCCCGAGAGCTGCTCCAGGAAATCGATATGGAAATACGTGCGGCGAAATTCGCCGTCGGTAATCCCCTCGAGACCCAGATCCTCCTGGAAACGAACAATGTCGCGTATCGCGGTGTCTTCGACTTCGCGCAGCTGGCTGCGGGTGATGTCACCTTTTTGCGCGCGCTCGCGAGCGTCGAGCAAGTCAACCGGCCGCAGAAAGCTGCCGACGTGGTCGGCGCGATAGGGTGGAGTCAGGCGTAGGGCCATGAGTCGATCTCCTCGTACCTTGGCGCCTCCAGAGCACAGCATGCCTGGCGGCGCTTGCTTGGCGGGTTGCAACCGCGTTCGAGCAAAACTACAGGTCGACAACGATAACGTCGCTCTGCGCGCGCGACACGCACGGCAGGAATTTGTCGCCAATCGAGCGCTCCTCGTCGGTCAGGAAGACGTCGCGATGGTCGGGTATGCCTTCGAGCACCCCTGTCAGGCATGTTCCGCATACACCCTGTTCGCAACTCGTTTCGACATGAACGCCGCGCTCCGCGAGTGCCTGAACGATGGTCTTGTCGGGTGGAATCAGGTAATCCCCTCCCGACCGCGCAAGCCGAACCGTGAAGGTTTCTCGTGGACCTGCCATGGCGGCAGGATCAGCGGTGAAGTATTCGAGGTGCACCGACTCCGGAGGCCACGTAACCGCCGCGGTCTGCTCGACGAGGTCCATGAAGGGGCGCGGCCCGCAAAGATAGAGATGCGCACCATCCTGGTGGTGCCAAAGATGCTTTCGCAGATATGACCGCACAGCTTCGGGTTCGACCGCATAGTGGAATCCGACTTTCTCCGCAAGGCCTCTCCGGGAAAGCAACTGGTGAAACGCCGTATGCGCGATCGAGCGACTGAAATACTGCAGCTCGAATGACCGCTCCACCGCGTCGAGATGGAGCGCCATCGATAACAAGGGGGTAATCCCGATACCGCCCGCGATCAGGACGGTATGGTCGGCATCTTCCTTCAACACGAAGTTGTTTCGCGGTGCGCTGATGGTGAGGCTATCCCCTTCCCGCACCCGCTCGTGCATGGAGCGTGATCCACCTCGCGATTGCGGCTCGTTCTTGACCGCGATCCGATAGCAGCTCAATTCGCCGGGTTGATTGCAGATCGAATATTGACGGACGAGCGCGTCACCGACATGCACGTCGATATGCGAGCCTGCTGTAAATGCCGGCAGCTTGCCTCCCGCGGGATCGGCAAGCTCGAATGAACAGATGTCTGTCGCTTCGAGCGTTTTTTTCGCGACTCTGACGCTCATCGATTGCTGAATCATATTCGCAGCGCGTATCCGAGGTTTGGAAACGGGTATCCTAGACTCATGGGTTGGCAGCCATTGCCGTCGATGCAGACCCTCGCTCCTGGGCAATGACGCGTTCCAGGATGCGTCGCGACTGCACACCGCCGGCGTCGATGTTCAGGCTCAACAGGTTTCGCCCCGGGTGCGCGAGCAGGTTTCTCTGCTGCGACTCGAGCATCTGCAAATCCTCGCCGAATATCTTTCCCTGGCCCTCGCGAATCGACGCCGTAAGCGCCTTGTCCTTCGGGTTGAAGTTGCGCGCCATCCCCCAGAAGTACCAGATCGAGGTCTCGGTCTCGGGCGTGATGAAGTCAACCACGACGCTGGATACCTTGAACTCGGGTTCGGCGTCATAGCCTCCCTTCCCGGCGTGGGCGACGCCCACTTCGATCATCACGTGACTCGGCGGCGTGAAGCGGCAGATCTGCCAGCGATCGACCGGGACATCGTCGGCCAGATGATTTCCGCGCAGCGCCAATTGCCAGAACGGCGGAGGCATCACATTTTCCATGAAACGGCTCGTGACTACCGTGTCACCCTCGGCCTTGGTTTTTGGAGGCGCTTCGTCGATCTCTTTCTGCCCGATGCTGCTCGCGTGCACATAGGTCTCGTGAGTCAGGTCCATCAAGTTGTCGATCATGAGGCGATATTCGCAATTGACGTGGTACAGGCCGCCGCCGTAGGCCCACTCCGGACTCTCGGCCCAGTGCAGATGATGGATCTGTGCCGGGTCGGCGAGGGTCGGGTCGCCGGTCCAGACCCAAATGAAGCCGTAACGCTCCGCGACCGGAAAAGTCCTGATCGCCGGAAAACCGCGGACGCGCTGGCCGGGCATCGCGATCGCCTTTCCATCATGGCCCATGGTGAGTCCGTGATAGC
>JALZAO010000066.1 GCA_030948305.1 Pseudomonadota bacterium | reverse complement strand
CCGCTGGCTGTTGCCGCGGATCGGCAAGTTTTTCGCGCAGCACCCGGAGATCGACCTCGACGTCATTGCAAACAATGCGCTGGCGGACTTCAAACGCGACGGCGTCGACGTCGCGATCCGCCACGGACTCGGTGACTGGCCCGGCGTGGTCTCCGAACACGTACTCGACGACGTGACTTTCCCGGTGTGCAATCCGCGCCTGAACGACGGGCGACTGCCGGCTAGCCCGGCGGACCTGGCGCGTTACACGCTGCTGAGATCGGACGGGGAGTCCTGGAAATCTTGGTTCGAGGCGGCCGGTCTGGACTGGCCCGAGCCCACGCGCGGGCCGGCGTTCAGCGACTCCTCGCACACCATGCAGGCGGCCATCGACGGCCAGGGCATCGCGCTTGCCCGAAGCTCGCTCCTCGGCAACGACGTCCGCAACGGCGTACTCATTCAGCTTTTCGACATCGTGGTACCGTTGCCGAAGAAATATTTCCTCGTCTATCCGCCGCGGCTCGTCGATTCGCCCAAGCTCGCGCCGTTCCGGCAGTGGCTGTTCGACGAGGTCGCCGCGGAAGGACGCGATGCGTCGCCGCCCAAGAAACGGCAGTCAGCGCCGCGTAAACCCGCCTCCACCAAGGTTAGGAGGACGGTTCGCCGCCGGCCATAGCTTTACTTCGGCCACACGACACCCAGTTTTTGCATCAAGCGTTGCGCGTTCTCTGGCGCTTCGACCTTGTCGGTGTTATCGAAATAGCAAAACACGTCGCGTGAACGACGAACCGCCGCGGCCCTATCGGCGATACGCCGTTCGTCCTTGTCGGCGATGCGCCGGGCGTCCGACGGCTCCGTACCCTGGCTCCAGCACCGGATGCGCGCAGCCCAGTGCTCGAGCGCGCCCTCCATATAGGCGCTCCTGTACAGCTCCTCGTCGCCATGAAGGCGGATGTAGACGAAGTCGGCGGTCACGTCCTCGTATTGCGGCCACTTGCCCGCCGTGTCCGCAATCACGAAGGCAACGCCGTGCTTGCGCAGCAAGGCAATGAACGATGGATCGACGAAGCTTTCATGGCGGATCTCCATCGCGTGCCGCAACCGGCGCGCCGGTCCAAACGTGATGCGGGCGCGGCCTTTGACCTTCGCGTCGCGGCGCCGCGCCAGCGCCGAAGCTTCATCCGTGTCGCGCGGGAGCATGCCCAGAAATCGATCGATTCTGCTCGCGTCGTAGCGAAAATTGGGCGGCAGTTGCCAAAGGAAGGGGCCGAGCTTATCGCGCAGGTTGGCGATACCGGAGGCGAAGAAGTTGGCGAGCGCCGTCTCGACATTGTTCAGACGCAGCATGTGCGTGATATAGCGCGAGCCCTTGACGTTGAAGACAAAGTCCGGCGGCGTAGCGTCGTACCAGGCTGCGTAATTCTCGGGCCGCTGCAGCGAATAGAACGAGCCGTTGAGCTCGATCGAAGGCAGGGCGCGCGACGCGTATTCGAGCTCCCGATGTTGCGCCAGACCCTTGGGATAAAACGCTCCGCCGCGCCATGGCGGATAGCGCCAGCCGGAGATGCCGATACGGATCGCGCCGGCCCCTGCGCTTGCCTTGGGCTTTGCGCGGCTCATGATTCGGCGGCGAGGTTCACGCGCGTAGGCGCGCGAAGCACATTGCCTTACGCCTTGGAATAAATCTCCGCGCCTTTCTTCACGAACTCCACCGCCTTCGCTTCCATGCCCTTCGCGAGCGCGGCGTTCTCGTCGACGCCGAGCTTCGCCGCGTAGTCGCGCACGTCCTGGGTGATCTTCATCGAGCAGAAGTGCGGGCCGCACATCGAGCAGAAGTGCGCCAGCTTCGCGCCGTGCTGCGGGAGCGTCTCGTCGTGAAACTCGCGCGCCTTGTCCGGATCGAGACCGAGATTGAACTGGTCTTCCCAGCGGAACTCGAAGCGCGCTTTCGACAGCGCATTGTCGCGAATCTGCGCCCCCGGATGCCCCTTGGCGAGATCGGCCGCGTGCGCGGCGATCTTGTACGCCATGATGCCGTCCTTGACGTCGTTCTTGTTGGGAAGCCCCAGGTGCTCCTTGGGCGTGACGTAACAGAGCATCGCCGTGCCGTACCAGCCGATCATCGCCGCGCCGATGGCCGATGTGATGTGATCGTAGCCCGGCGCGATGTCGGTGGTGAGCGGCCCCAGCGTGTAGAACGGCGCCTCGCCGCACAGACGCAACTGCTCGTCCATGTTGTGCTTGATCAGGTGCATCGGAACGTGGCCTGGTCCCTCGATCATGGTCTGCACGTCGTGCTTCCAGGCCACCTTCGTAAGCTCGCCGAGTGTCGAGAGCTCGGCCATCTGCGCTTCGTCGTTGGCGTCGTAGCCCGATCCGGGCCGCAAGCCGTCGCCGAGGCTGAAGCTCACGTCGTACGCCTTCATGATCTCGCAGATGTCCTCGAAGTGCGTGTACAGGAACGACTCCTTGTGATGCGCGAGGCACCACTTGGCCATGATCGATCCGCCGCGCGAGACGATGCCGGTCATGCGCTTGGCAGTCATCGGGATGTAGCGCAACAGAACACCCGCGTGAATCGTGAAGTAGTCGACGCCCTGCTCGGCCTGCTCGATCAGCGTGTCGCGATACATCTCCCAGGTCAGCTCCTCGGCCTTGCCGTCGACCTTTTCCAGCGCCTGGTAGATCGGCACCGTGCCGATCGGCACCGGAGCATTGCGGATGATCCACTCGCGCGTCTCGTGGATGTTCTTGCCGGTGGAGAGGTCCATGACCGTGTCGCCGCCCCATCGCGTCGCCCACGTCATCTTCTCGACCTCCTCGTAGATCGACGACGACACCGCGGAATTGCCGATGTTGGCGTTGATTTTCACCAGGAAGTTGCGGCCGATGATCATCGGCTCGGACTCCGGATGGTTGATATTCGCGGGAATGATTGCGCGTCCGCGCGCGACTTCGTCGCGCACGAACTCGGGTGTGACGAGGTTCGGCAGCGACGCGCCGAAGCTCTGCCCGGCGTGCTGGCGCTTCACGAGCTCAGGCAACGTGCGCAGCGCTTCCTCGCGCTTGAGATTCTCACGGATGGCGATGAACTCCATCTCCGGTGTGACGATGCCGCGCCGGGCGTAGTGCATTTGCGATACGTTGCATCCGGGGTTGGCACGGCGTGGCTTGCGATGCAGGTTGAAGCGCATCCCGTTGAGCTCGGCGTCGGCGAGCCGGGCGCGCCCATACGCCGACGAGAGCTCGTGCAGGGCCTCGGTGTCGCCGCGCTCCTCGATCCACGCCGTACGCAGCGGCGCTAGCCCGGAGCGGATATCGATTTTCGCGTCGGGATCGGTATACGGCCCCGAAGTGTCGTACACGACCAGCGGCGGATTTTTCTCGAGGCCGAACGAGGCCGGCGTATCGCTCTGCGCGATCTCGCGCATCGGAACGCGGACGTCGGCGCGAGAGCCCTCGACATAGATCTTGCGCGAGTTCGGCAGCGGCTTGACCGCCGCTTCGTCGACGTGCGCGTCGCGGGCGAAAAACTGGTCGGGTGCGTTCATGGGCTCCTCTGCAATGCAGCCGATGCGCGCGGGGAGCGGGAGGACGAAGCACGCTTCCCTGCACCGGCATTATCCGTACAGGTACCAAGGGTCTGATCTCACCCTTCCGCGCTCGCGGAAAGGACCCCTAGCGTCGATGAATAACTTACGCTATTCGGCGGGTCGGGGCAAGGCTCGGGGACAGCTCCTCCCGCTGGCTGTCGTGCGAGCACAAGCGGATATCGGTGAGGCTGAACCGTTTCGGCACGTCCCGGTCAGAGCTAGACTCCTCGTAGCCCGACGCTTCCTTCCTTTAGGTCCCGCCTACGCAATGTCCCGCACCGGCTTCGCGCATCTCCCCCTGCACGGCGGAAAGGCGCCGCGATGGCTGTTCGAGCGCATGGTTCCGCTCTCGCGCGAGATCGTGATTTTTCTGGCAGGAGAATTCGGCCGCGAGGAAGTGCTGCGGCGCCTGTCGGACCCGTACTGGTTCCAAGCCTTCGGCTGCGTCCTCGGCTTTGACTGGCACTCGAGCGGCCTCACTACGACGGTCTGCGGCGCGCTCAAGGAAGGCTTGCGCGGGACCGAGAACGAACTCGGGATCTTCGTCGCCGGCGGCAAGGGCGCCACATCGCGCAAGACGCCGGCCGAGATCACGACGACGTGCGAGAGCATCGGGCGCGATCCCGAGCCGCTCGTCTACGCGAGCCGCATCTCCGCCAAGGTGGACAACTCCGCGGTCCAGGATGGCTACCAGCTCTACCATCACTCGTTTGTATTCACCGTGGAGGGGCAGTGGTGCATCGTGCAGCAGGGGATGAGCGACGCCACGTCGATGGCGCGCCGTTATCACTGGCTGTCCGACAACGTGGAAAGCTACGTCAGCGAGCCGCATGCCGCGATTTGCTGCGACGCGACCGCCCCCACCTTGAACCTCGTCGCCAAAGAAAGCGCGGAGGTGCGGTCCACGTCCGCGACGCTGGCCGCGGAGAGACCCGAGGTGACCCTAAAGGCATTGCAGCATCTGCCGCTTCTCGACATGCCTCGCCGCCACGAAGTAACAGCGATCGACATCGATCCGAAATATTTGCAAAAGATTCTGCTACGGACCTACGAGCGCGCGCCCGCCGATTTCGAGTCTCTGCTGGCGATCGAGGGCGTCGGCGCGAAGACCCTGCGCGCGCTTGCGCTCACCTCGGAGCTGATCTACGGCACTCGCGTCAGCCACAGAGATCCTGCGCGGTATTCGTTCGCTCACGGAGGTAAGGATGGAACGCCGTATCCGGTCGACCGCACGACGTACGACAAGACGATCGAGGTCATGCATCAGGCGCTCAATGGCGCGAAAATCGGCCGCAGCGAGAAGGTGAGGGCTTTTCGAAGGCTGGCTGAGTTCTCGGGTTAGGTTTGGCCAAGGTGGGTTTTGGCAGCCCTATCCATTGCCAAAGTACTCCTGAATGGTTTCCGCCGACGGCTCCAAACCCGCCCTCCCGCCAATCGATTGCGTGTCGAGGAAAACGAATGCGCTAGTACACTAGTTCGTCGCAAAGCAATAAAGGAGGCCGTTGCCGCCGGTGCTCTTCAGGTCGTCCTGGCTGCAACCGCCGCCGGGACCGCGCGATGGATGCGACGAATTCCACGACTTGGCAGGCGCAGTCTCGTCGAGTCCGGTCCGGTCGGAATGTCCGACTATCGCGACGCCCTGGCCGCTCTTGCTCCAGTTGCCGCAGGTACGATCGTCACCAGCGGGAAACGCCGTTCCGTCGGGTTGCGAGCCGGTGAGAACGTCGTGCATGTTCGGCGTATCTCCCCGACCGTTGACGACATTTCCCTGCTCGGTGAGCGCGGTCTGCTTGGTGAGATTGTTGGCGCCATGGAGATCGGCAACGTCCTTCGCAATGACGACGCCCTTTGCGTTTGTCCAGGGCCCGCGCCCAATGCGGTCGCGGGCATTGACCGCACCCGCGCCTTGCGTGCTCAGGTAAGCGTGCCAGGTCTTGCCGCCGGCACCGGCGGCCTGCGCAAGCGCCTGGCAGTGCCGATCGGCGCCTTCGAGCCCGCCGAGATCGGCGCCCTTTCCAATGGGCGTGCTGGTCACGAAGAAGCTCATATTGCTCTGTTGCGCCTGCGTAACGCCGACTTTGCCGAAAGCGATGAGGGCACATGAAGCAACGATGCAAACCTGTATGGTCTTGATCATGTCGGGGCTCCTGGTTGTGTTTTCCTGAAAACGAAACCGGTCAGGACGATTCAAAAGTGCCCGGTCAGTCGGCGGCTGAGTGCGCGGGTTCGGGTTCGGGTTCGCGCTCGACATGGCGCCGGCCGTACCACTGCTGCAGCCGCTCGAAGTAAACGTAGATCACCGGCGTGATGTAGAGCGTCAGGAGCTGCGACACGACCAGGCCGCCGACCACGGCCAGACCCAGCGGGCGCCGCGTCTCGCCACCCGACCCGAGGCCGAGCGCTATTGGGAGACTGCCCATCAGCGCCGCCATCGTCGTCATCATGATCGGACGGAAGCGCGTCATGCATGCCTGGAAGATCGCCTCGTCGGGCGGCAAGTTCTCCTTGCGTTGCGCCTCGATGGCGAAGTCGATCATCATGATCGCGTTCTTCTTGACGATGCCGACCAGCATGATGATGCCGACAAACGCGTACATGTTGAGCTCGATGCCGAAGAGCAGTAGCGTTACCAGCGCACCGAATCCCGCAGTCGGCAGTCCGGAGAGGATCGTAAGCGGATGGATGAAGCTCTCGTAGAGAATGCCGAGCACGAGATAGATCACGAATATTGCCAGCACCAGCAGGATTCCCATCCCGCGCAACGACGTTTGAAAAGCCTGTGCCGTCCCCTGGTAGATTCCGGTTACCGTCGCCGGCAAGCGCATCTCGGCGGTCGTCTTGTTGATCTCCTTGATTGCATCGCCGATCGCGACACCGGGCCTCAAGTCGAACGAAATGGTAACGGCTGCCAGCTGACCGAGATGGTTGATCGCCAGCGGTCCCACGGTCGGCTTGAGCGTCGCCACGCTGTTCAGCGGTACCAGCGCACCGGTTGCGGAGCGCACGTACAGCAGCGACAACACCGACGGGTCGGTCTGATAGCGAGGCGCCAGTTCCATCACAACCCAGTACTGGTTGGTCGGCGCGAAAATGGTCGAAACCTGGCGCTGGCCATAAGCGTCGTAGAGCGTGCTTTCGATCGCCTGTGCTGAAACGCCGAGCGCCGACGCCTTGTTGCGATCGATTTCGACGGTCACCTGCGGCTTTGCGATCTGCAGGTCGCTGGTCACGTCAACCAGCCCAGGCAGCGATCGAAGCTTCTCCTCGACCCGCGGTGCCCATTGGTACAGGTCGTCGGTGTTGGTGCCTTGCATGGTGTACTGGTACGCGCTCTTGGTGATCTGGCCGCCGATCCGGATGGCAGGAATATTCTGCACGTAGACTTTGATGCCGCTGACGCTTGCGAGCGGACCGCGCAACTGTTGAATCACCACATCGGCCCTCGGGCGTTCGTCGCGCGGCTTAAGCGCGACAAAAATTCGGCCTACGTTGAGCGACGCGCTCGGGCCGCCGGCGCCGACCGACGACATCGCGCCCGCCACATGGGGATTCTCCTTGACGATCTCGGCGACCTGCCGCTGCATTTTGGCCATCGCCGTGAAGGACACGTCCTGCGCAGCTTCGGTGAACACCAGAATCTGGCCCTGATCGTCAGCGGGCAGGAACCCTTTCGACATGGTGCTGAAAAGGATGCCGGTCGCGACCGTGACCGCGAAAAATACTGCCAGCGTCACCCGCCGGTATTCGAGCGCCAAGGTCAATGTCCTGCGGTAGCTGCTGAGCAGCGCGCTGAACATTCTCTCGCTCCAAGCGTAGAAGCGGCCGTGCTTTTTCGTTCGCTCGTCGACCAGCATGCGGCTGCACAGCATCGGCGTCAGCGTCAGCGAGACGACGCCCGAGATCAGCACCGCGACGATGATTACT
>JALZAO010000065.1 GCA_030948305.1 Pseudomonadota bacterium | reverse complement strand
CGGCCATGGCAATGACCATGGCGCCAAGAACACGCCTTCTTGAATGTCGCGGTGCGGAATTTGTGTGCATTACGAAGTCTCCTGGGACAAATAGGGATGGCTACGGCGCAAGCTACGCGGGCGTGGACGCCGGCACGGATAGCATTCTAGACCTACTTGGCACCGGGCATCGGCGGTGGGATGCACCTGCACTTGAATTCAAGCGGAGGGACAGGTCCCGCCATCGCCAGCGGCCCCCACCTGTCCGCGCCCGGCCAGATTGTCATCGGCGCCCGCTCGAAAATTCTATTCAAGGTGCAGCGTATCAGTTGCCGCCAAATCCGACGGTTGACGCACAGGACCGAACATTTAATACTAAGGTTCGTGCGTTTGAATCGGCTATGTGTGGCTTGCGTGCTCACTTACGGGGCGATCGCCGCATCCAAGGCTGGTACCCACGAAGCCGGACGCGCTTGACCAGTCTTGATCAACGACACGACTCACGGCATCGATACACCGACAGAATGTCCGACAGGTTCCGATAAACTTCAAGAGAGGATTTCCAATGTTTTCACTTCGCCATGCCAGTGCCCTCATTGTGACCTTCCTTCTGCTCTGCCCTCTCGGCGCCGGCGCGTGGGAGCGCGGCGAGGTCGAGAAGTTTGCGACGCTCCCCGCCGGCAACGCAAATCCCGAAGGCTTGGCCGTCGATGCGCACGGCAATCTCTATGCAACGACTTTCGCTCCGACTGCGCCCGCCGGTCAACTCGGACGTCTCTTTGTGTTCAACCCGCACGGCCAATTGCTGCGCCAGCTAAGCATTGCCGGATCGAGCAGCGCGCTGCTCGGGCTGGGCTTTCACCCGCAAACAGGCGCCCTGCTGGTGATCGATTTCGGCAGCGCCAAGGTGCTCAGAGTGGACCCGAGCAACGGCAATTCGTCGGTCTTCGCTACTATCACCGGCCCTGCGGGTCTGAACGCCCTTACCTTTGACCAGCAGGGCAACGTCTACATCTCAGATTCCTTTCAAGGCGTCATCTGGAAAACGGGCCCGGGCGGCGGCGCGGTGGCCGCGTGGGCCTCGAGCCCTCTGTTGACCACGAAGGGTGTACCGGGGTTCGGCGCCAACGGCGTTGGATTCAACAAGGCCTTCAGCTCGCTCTTCGTCGCCAACACCGGCAACGACACGATCGTCGAGATTCCCGTTTCCGGCGGGGCAGCGGGAACGCCTGCGGTATTGACCAACAGCATCAACGGCGCCGACGGCCTGATCCTCGACAGCGACGACAATATCTGGGTGGCCGCCAACCAGGCCGACGAGATCGTGGTGATCGACAAGACCGGAAAGGTGATCGCCAAACTGGGCGATTTCGACGGCATCGACAAGCATGGCGCGCCGATCGGGTTGTTGTTCCCGGCGAGCCCGGTTCAATTCGGCGGGTGGCTCTACGTCACCAACCTGTCGCTCGATCTGCGCAATGTAGGCGGCCCGCAGACTGTCGATAGCCAATGGGCGGACAAGGTGACTTCGCACACCATCGCCCGCATCCGCGCCCGCATCCCGCACGACCGCGAGTAAGACGAACCCATCGGCGCGTTCACGTCACGCCGTTGCGCGCAAAGCGCGCGCAACGTGCGTGGCGGCGGTCGATCCAAGACCCGCCGCAGTGTAGACCCTTATCGCGACCTTTGTGCTGCGGTGTTTTCTGCTGGTTCACTTCGGGAGCTGGGCCTCTATGCATTTGCCGCTCTGTTCGCCAGCCTGCTGGTGTTCTACGACACGCGGCCGGAACTGATCCACCGGCTTTTGCCGGAATTTTGGCGACGCGGGAAGTAGATCCGGCACGGGCACCTCAATCGTTTCGGATATTGGCTTCCTTCATGACCCGCGCGTATTTCGCGAGCTGCGCCCGGGTCGCGCTCTCGAGCTCTTCCGGCGACGAGCCGCTTAGGGTCAGCCCCTGCGCATTCAGCCGCTCGCGAACGTCGGGATTGGCGAGGGCCTTCTGCACTTCGGCGTTGAGACGCGCGATGATCGGCTTCGGCGTGCGAGCCGGCGCCATCAACGCAAACCACGAATTGAATTCGAAGCCTGGCAAGCCGGACTCCGATACCGTCGGCACATCGGGAAACTGCGGGAGGCGGTTCTTCGTGGTCACCGCGAGCAGCCTCAACTTGCCGCCACGCACCAGCGAAGCGACGGTCGCCAGCCCCTGAAATGCGACGGAGACCTGGCCCGATGCGACGTCGAGCGCGGCCTGGGTCGCACCGCGATACGGCACGTGCGTCAACGACACGCCGGCCGCCGCCGCGAACACCTCCATCGCCACGTGCTGCGGGCTGCCGTTGCCGCCCGAGCCATAGTTGATCTTCCCCGGGTTCGCTTTGGCGGCGGCGATCAGATCGGCTGCGGTCCGGTACGGCGCATCGTTGTTGACCACCAGGCCCCATTCGACGGTCGCGACCAGCGATATCGGCTCGAAGTCGCGGAGTATGTCCCACGACATCGTGGTGTAGAGATTCGGCAGCATGGTCATGATGCTGTCGTTGAAGCCGCCGAGAACATACCCGTCCGGAGCGGCCTTGGCCACGCGCTCGGTGCCGATCAATCCCGCCGCGCCCGGCTGGTTCTCAATGACGATGGCCTGCCCCATGTTCTCGGACATGCGTTGGGCGAGAATCCGCGCCGCGTTGTCGACGGCGCTTGCCGCCGCGAGGGGGACGATGATCTGAATCGGCCGGCTCGGATACGCGGACTGCGACATCGCCGCAGGGCATCCCGCCGCGAACGCGGCTGCGAGCAGAGTGTGACAAACGATTCGACCCGCAGACGACATCATCCCTCCCTGTCCTGTAGCGTGGATCGGCAGCGCACCGCCGATCCCCCACCTAAGTCAGTCTTTCGATGCGCAGATCATCCGCCAGTTGATCGAGGCTGCGCAACAAAGGCTCCGAAATCGGGATGCCGTCGCGACCGTATTGGACGCGCTTGGCCTGGCTTTGCTCTCCGGGCAGCCAGATCCTGTCGACGTGCGCCATGCGCCGGCTTTGGCGGAGATCATCGATCAGCACGTCGACCCGGCCCTTGAATGCTCCCAGGTCGCCGAAAGCGGCGACGTCGATGGCGACGATGGCCTGCCCGGTGTTGGTGGCGCTCGCGTCGTCATGGTTGAAGTCGATCACCTCCTTGCCCATCGCCGCCGCGTTCAGGGTGCCGGCGAGCAAGCCAACGACAAGCGCGAGCCCGTACCCCTTGTAGCCGCCGATCGGCAGCAGAAACCCTTCGTCCGCGCGCCGCGGGTCGGTGAGCGGCCGTCCTTCGCGATCGATCATCCAGCCTTCGGGCATCGTTTCGCCACGTTGCGCCTTGGCCTTCACCTTGCCGTACGCGGCGACGGTGGTGGCCATGTCGAGCACGATGGGCGCCTGTTTGCCCGCGGGGACCGCGACGGCAATCGGATTGGTCGACAGCAGCATGTCCAGCCCGCCCCAAGGCGGGAGATGGTTGGCATTGCCGACCGCGAAATACATGCCGATCATGTCCTGCGCCAGCACCTTCCGCGCGTAAAGCGACGCCGGCCCCGCGTGATTGCTCATTCGCGTTCCGACCCACGCGACGCCCGCTACGCGCGCCTTGTCGACGGCGAGCTCCGCGGCACGCGTCATGACCAGATGTCCCATGCCGTTGTCGCCGTCGATCAGCGCCATGCCAGGCCGCTCCTGCAGCACGCGAATGTCGGGGGAGAGCTTGATCCCTCCGGCGCGAATGCGCCTCGCATAATGCGGCAGACGGATGACCCCGTGACCGTCCGAACCCTGCAGATCGGCCTCCGCCATCAGCGATGCGACGGTAAGCGCATCCTGATCGGGCAAGCCGAGATGTCGAAACGATGCGGCGATGAAATCCCGAAGCCGGGCAACGCCGACACGCGTGACCGAGCCCTTCATGGCCACGTTACGCGTGCGCGCAAGAGTGGCGACACGCTCATGCGCCGCGCGGAGTGCTCGTGCTCCGCGCAGCCCCCGGCCGGACTTCCGAATCGAGCGTGTCGAGGAACGCAAGGAGCGCCGTGAGTGCTTGCGATACCCGCACGCGCTCCCGCTCGGGTTCGACGCCGGTCCAGTCGTAAAAGCCCTTGCCCGCGCTCAGCCCGGTTTCACCACGCGCCACCATCGCCTGCAGCATCGGATTGGGAACGCCATTGTGAAATAACGCGGGGACGATCGATCGCTGGGCATCGGCGTGAATCTTCAATCCGCTGATGTCCTTTTGCTGGATGAGTCCGTTGAGACACATGCGCGGTGCGAGCAACCTTCGGGCCGCGTGGTCGATGTCGGCAGCGCTCGCGACTCCTGCTTCGATCAGGTAATACGCTTCATGCAGGATGGCGTGCTGCAAGCGATTGACCAGGTAGCCGATCGTCGGCTTGTACAGCCGCAGCGCATCCTTGCCGGTGGCTTCCACGGCCTCTGCGACGCGATCGACCAGCGCTGCAGGCGATTGCGGACCGGACATGACCTCGACCACGGGGCTCGAGTCCGCCGGCATGAAGTAGTGCATACCGACGAAGCGCTCGGGTCGGATGAGCGTACTCGCGAGTCGAACCAGATCGAGGCCTGAGGTGCCGGTGGCAATAATCGGCCCCGTTCCGGGGTACGCCTCCTCCAATTGCCGATAGACCTCCTGCTTGGCGTCGACGTCCTCGGGCGCAAATTCGATGGCCAGTTCAGGGACCTCGTCATCAAGGTGCTCGAGACGCGAGACTGCTTTCACCCCCCACGGCAGGTCAGCCACCAGCGAATCCGCGCGCCGGCTAAATATGCGTGTGCGAAAGCCCGCTGCGGCGAATGTCCCCGCCACTCCCCGGCCCATGACGCCGTAGCCGCAGATCAGAACGGTACGAATCGCAGGCGCAGCCGCCGGACGCACGTTTCCACGCTCGCCGCTGCGGGTCTTGTTACCGCTCTTCTCGTGCATGGTCACCTCGGTGGTCCTCAGTTCACCTGAGCCCCTTCATTGCCATTCTAGCGGGTTCACCGGCACCGATGCTCGCCCCTGGCACAGCGCAACTATCGTGTTCGCGTCGTGAGCGTCCTGCCTCGCCGGACTGGGTGCCATTGCGTTTTGCGCGACGCCCCGTTATCTTGCAGCGATGTGAGCAGCGAGCTAGGCCCCGCTCGCGAAGCGAGTGGGGTGCGAGCGACCGCGAATCAGCGCTCGACGGCGAGGGGCAACACTGCATTTCTCGAATAGCGTACAGGAGCCGGTCCCGGTCGCTTTAGCGAATGGGGTGCGAGCGACCGCGAATCATCGCCAACCGGCGACGCGCAACATTGCACCTCGTCAATAGCGTGCACGAGACAGCGCAGGGGGCGCACCCGACGGACGTCAGATCCGCAGCATAACCAAGAGGAGAGGAAATGTTTAGAACGTCGACTATCGTTTGCTTGATCGCACTCGGCTTGGCGGGCGCCAGTTGGTCGCCGGCGGGATCGGGCCAGGAAGTGAAACACTACCGCTTTGCCTACGACCAGCCTAAGCCTACCGGTTACGGCATTGCGGCCGATATCTTTAGCGACAGGCTGAAGGAGTTGAGCAAGGGCACGATGCTCATCGACCAGTACCCCGGCGCGCAACTCGGACAAGAGCCACAAGTGCTGCAATTGATGAAAGCCGGTGATATCGAGTTCTGCATCAGCGCCGCAGCGAACGCAGCCACGCTTTCGCCCCAAGCAGGAGTGATGTCGCTGCATTATCTGTTTCTGTCGGAAGCCCACCTGACAAAGGCGGTAGCCGATCCCAAGGTGGTACAGGCGGTCAAGGATATGATCGACGATACCGTGCAGGGCGGACATGTGCTCGCCGTGATCACGCTCGGGCTTCGCAACATGTACAGCAAGAAGGAGATTCACAAGGTCGAAGACTTCAAAGGGCTGAAAGTTCGCGTCCAGGCGACGGCAACCGAGGACGCGACGTTCCCGGCGTACGGAGCGCAGACCGTACACATGCCGTTCGGTAACCTGTACACGTCACTGCAGACGGGCGTGGTGGATGCGGGCGAGAACGGCGTCAACGTCTATCTCGTCAACAAACACTACGAGGTAGCGCCGGTGCTTTCAATGACCGAGCATGAGGCCAATATCAATTTCATCTGGATCAGCGATAAGACCTGGAAGAGCCTGACCGATGACCAGAAGAAGTGGGTGACAGCAGCAGCGAATGAGGTCGGTAAGAATCAGCCCGCCAAGGCTATCGAGCTCGAGCATCAGTCGGCGGACAAGCTGAAAGCGATCGGCGTCAAGATCGTGACCGATGTCGACAAGTCGGGTTTCATCAAGATCGCAGCTCCGTTGCAGGACAAGCTTGCCAAGGAGCTTGGCCCGCACGCGGTCAAGATCAAGGATCTGATCGGCGCCACTAAATAATTGCCTGATGACGTGGAGAGGCCGCGAATGCCGGCCTCTCCGTGTCTTTCCTTTCTCGCGGTAGCCGATGCGCTTTTCCGAAAAGATCGCCGAGAAACTGGTCCTCAAGCGGCAGCGGCATCTCAAGTGGCGCGCGTTCGACGTGCTCGAGATGATCCTGATGATGCTCTGCGGTCTGCTGCTGTTCGGCTTCTCGACGACGGTGATGTTCGACATCGTCACCCGGGAGATCGGCCACCCCTGGCTTTGGCTGCAGGAAGTCACCCAGACTTTCTTCATCTACGCAATTTTCATCGGTGCCGCGGTGGCCACGAGGCGCAACGATCACCTCTATCTCACGGCCGTCTCCGAAGCACTGCACGGGACACCGAGAATCGTTGCCGAGGTCGTCATTCGACTGATCGTTCTCGGCGTTGCCTTATGCCTTATCTACTTTGGGTACAAGAATTTCCTGCGCGGCTTCTCGAGCTTCAGGATGCCGTCGCTGACACCGATCGCTTCGCTCTATGCGGCAATCCCGATAGCGGGCGCGCTGATTGCGCTGTTCACCGTCGAGCAACTGGTCAATGGATTGCGCAAGGGTTTCGATCATCCGGAGCCAAGGGAAGACCTTCTTGCGACAACGCCAATCCTGACGGTGCCGCCGAGCGTGAGGCGCCCATGAGCGCACCCCTGATACTGGGGTTGATGACCGTTCTCTTCCTGTTCTTCGGCTACCTGGGCGTGCCGGTCGCCTTCTCCCTGATGGCCGGCGTCTTCATCGGCGCTGCATTCACCGACGTGACGTTCCCCGCGATCGTCCAGAAAATGTTCGACGGGATGGATTCCGAGGCGCTGCTGGCGATCCCGTTCTTTCTCCTGGTCGGCGAGCTCATGAGCTCGGCCAACGTGGTGAGCAGGGTCACCAATCTTTCGCTCGCGCTGGTCGGCCACATCCGCGGCGGGCTGTCGCAGGTGGTAACCGTCTTCAGCATGTTCTTCTCGGAAATGTCCGGATCGACGACCGCCGACGTGGCGGTGATCAGCCGTGCGCTGGGCGGTCCGATGAAAAAGGAGGGTTACACCCCGGCATTCATCGCCGCCATCATCGCTGCCGCGTCCACG
>JALZAO010000064.1 GCA_030948305.1 Pseudomonadota bacterium | reverse complement strand
ACCTCCTGGATGGTGACGCCGAGGCGGCCGTGCTCGACCTTGCCGTGCTTCGCCAGCTGCTCCTCGACCTGCATCGCGATGTCGATGGGCACCGCGAAGGCGAGACCCTGGAAGCCGCCGGAATGGCTGAAGATCTGCGAGTTCACGCCGATCACTTCGCCCTTCAAGTTGAACAGCGGCCCGCCCGAGTTGCCCGGATTGACCGCGGCGTCGGTCTGGATGAACGGCACGTACGACTCCTGCGGCAACGCGCGCGCCTTGGCGCTGACGATACCGGCGGTCACGGTGTTCTCGAAGCCGTAGGGCTGGCCGATGGCGACCACCCATTCGCCGACACGCGTCTGCGACGGGTCGCCGATTTTCACCACCGGCAGGTTCTTCGCGTCGATTTTGAGCGCGGCGATGTCGGTAGTCTTGTCGCTGCCGAGCACCTTGGCCTTGAACTCGCGCCGGTCGGTCAGCTTGACTGTCACCTCATCGGCGTTGGCGACCACGTGCGCGTTGGTCAGAATCACGCCGTCGCTGCTGACGATGAAGCCCGAGCCCATGCCGCGCATCGGTCCGCGCTGCTGCGGGTTCGGAAGATTGCGAAAGAAAGGCGAGTCGCGCAGGAACGGCGGCAACTGATCCATGCCAGGCGCCGCATTGTCTTCGTCGTTGGCCGACACTTTGCGGCCGTCGCTGGTGACGCTGATGTTGACCACCGCGGGCCCATATTTCTCGACCAGTCCGCTGAAGTCCGGAAGCGCCGCGACCGGCGCGATTGTAGCCGGCGCCGAGATGGCCGGCGTGGAAACGGTGGGCGGCGAAATCGCAGCGTTGGCGGTATGCATCGACACCTTGTCGGCGGTGGTGACACCGATCGCGAAAGCGCCCGCCACCGCGAGCGCAATCGCGCTGCGTCGGAAAGTCTTCGATTCCATACGTCTGCTCCTTGGGGTAGGTGACTTGGCCGGGATGTTCCGGCATGCCACCGAAGATACGGGCCGAAACTTAAGGCTGCATTAAATACTCTCGGAATCAGCAAATATTATTTCGGCCCTTTTCACTCTAAGTAGTTGTTTGCACGAGTGCTGTTTCGCTGGTCAGATACCACCTGATTTCAGGTCATCCCTAACGTTCCCCAGCGCTCCCGAGGATAGTCCGAAATAGCGCTTCCAGGACGTCAGCCTTCGGATCAAAGACCTCGATGCGCCGCAATGGATTTTTACCCACGGTGCCAATTGCAAACAAATGTTTGAAGAAGGCGTCGGCGTCGGGAAACGAGTAGCCGATGATGAAGATGTACTCCGCTTCTGAAAGTTCTTTCGCTGCCTGTGTCCACACTGGACGAATCGCGCGGTGATGTTCGGCCTTGTTAATCGCTGGCGGGACGAGAAATGGAACACCACCGGACACTGAGTCATCCCACCACTCGGAATTTGCAGGGTAACGGGAACGGCTTCTTCGCTCTACAAAGCGGGAAGTATGTTCGTCTGCGTGTCACAGGACCGCTATCGAGTGCCTTTGACGCGCCAATGCGTCCCTCACCATACGTACAGCGCGCCGTCCCAGCATGTGCTTCCGCGTTGACAAATGTTCTTGTCGGTATAACGTAGCCCTTGGAGGCCATCCCATGAAAACGGAAACTTTGGCGTTGCTGGCGATCGCCCCAATTCTTCTGGCGATTGCTGTCGGCCTGATCAGGCTTCGAATTCGAGTGCGGAAGGGTTTGCCGGCGCGGCCCGGTCGCACCGTCGAGACTTGGCTCGCGCGTGCCCTCATGTTCACTGGCGCGACCGTGCTGCTGCTTTACAGGGCGATTGCCGGCGAGTACGCGCCCTCTGCCGTCGTGAACACGGTGGCGGTGGTTATGCTGGTCGGTATGGTGGCGCTGATGATTAGCCAGTGGCGGCGGGAGAAAAAAGCGCGGCAAGGGTCGTCCTAGCGGGCCGCACCTATCTCAACTAGCTCATCGCGCGCAGCGTTCGCCTGCGACCGATCTAGTCTCGCTTGCGGGGCTCCCGGCCAATTCCTCCCGGCGTTGTCTAGCACGTCAACGCAGCAGCGCGCGGGGTCACAAGCCGATCCCTTCGAGTGTCGCGCACCTCGCCTTAGCGAGCGTTGCTGCGGCCGACGGCGGTGCGCCGCCGTTGCGTCGTACGCAGCCCGGAGCATTAGGGCGGTCGACCGCGGTTACGGGCAGGCGCCGATGCGCTTGGCGCGAACCTTGGCTCCGTTGGAGCTTGTCTGCTCGTACCAATCGCCATGGTAGATCGTCGTGCTTGTGCTTTGTTGGCCGCCGCAACTCCCGTCCGCGATCACCTGATTCCCGGACACCGTGACATCCTTGACCGTGCAGCCGGCGTCCTCGGCGGTCTTGACCACGAATGCCCGGAACGTCTTCTCGTCCCCATTTGCCACGCTGGCCTCGGCGGCGGTGACGCAGACCGTCATCACCCTGTCCTGTCCTCCGGCGGTGATCGTCGTTTCCCACTGCCCGGGCTGTACCCGGTCCGCGGCACGCGCATCGGTGACGGTTAGTGCAAGCATCGCGACAGGGAGCAGAAAAGATGTCCTGAACTTTTTCAATGATTCTCCTTCGTGAGCGTGTCCGGTCAAGACTAGCATGAGCGACGGTCTCATCGGTTCGACGGCCGCATCAAGCTCCCGCAGGAGCAGCGGCGCTCGAGCCGGGAACGGGTCGCGTGGGAACGGCTTGCGTGAAGCGAACCGTCACGCCCAGGCCACGGCCGTCGATGCCGGAACCAAGCTCGACATCGGCATCATGGCGCTCGGCGATGCGCTTGACGATCGCCAGGCCGAGGCCGCTGCCGCGGATGCCGCCCGCGCCGCTGCCACGATAGAACCGGTCAAACACGCGCTCGCGGTCCTCGATCGCAATGCCCCGCCCGCTGTCTCGCACGGTGAGCGCGGTCCCGCCTGCGTCGTCGGAAAGTGCTACGTCGACTCTGCCGCCGGCGGGCGTGTAACGGATCGCGTTGTCGACCAGATTCGAGATGAGCGTGCGCAGCGCGTCCGGATCACCGCTCAGCACCGACGTGATGGCGGAGGACAGGCCGAGGTCGATGCCTTTGGCGCCGGCGAGCGGCGCAAGGTCGGCGATGACTTCGCGCGCCAACGCCGCCAGATCCAGCGTCGAAGCCGCCATAGCGCTGACGCCCGGTTCCTCGCGCGCGAGCGTGAGCAGCTGCTCGACCAATCGCGTCCCGCGCTCCAGGCCGCCCTTGAGCTCGGCCAGCGCCGCCGCGCGTTCAGTGTCTGTCGTCGCGCGCTCCGCGAGCTGCGCCTGCAGATGCACCGCGGTGAGCGGAGTCCGCAGCTCGTGCGCAGCATCGGCGACAAAGGCGCGTTGCGCGTCGAGCGTATGGGAAAGGCGCGAGAGCAGATCGTTGAGCGCGCCGACCAGCGGCTGCACTTCGCGTGGCAGATCGGTCTCGGGAATAGGTTCGAGCAGCGCGGGAGAGCGCCGCGCCACCGCGGCGGCGACCCGATCGAGCGGCTTCAAGCCCCGGGCGATGGTGAACCAGATCAGCACGGCGAGAAACGGCAGCACCGCCAGCAGCGGCATGATGGTTCGCAAGGCCATGCTCGCCGCAAGCTCGCGCCGCGCGCTCATCGGCTGCGCGATCTGCACCACCTGGCCCGCGGCGAGCGTGCTGAATACCCGCCATTGACCGCTCTCGAGGCTAAGCGTGGTGAAGCCGAGCTGCGCGTGCTGGGGCAGCACGCGGCGGGGCTGCGACAGGAAAAGCTGAACGCCGTTGCGATCCCAGATCTGCACCACCATGGCATCGCTGCCGGGGCCGATGGCGCCCGCACCCGCCGGAACGGCGGCAAAGGGTGCGTCGGTGAGCGACGCGGCCATTTCCTTGAGCTGATAGTCGAACAGCGCGTTGGCTTCGTCGCGCGCGCGCCAATACGTGCCCACCGCAGCGGCCGCGACTGCGAGCGCGATGCCCAGCAGCAGCCAGACCAGCAGCTCGCGCCGGATCGACCTCACGACGTTTCCTGATCGGCATCCGGTCTCGCCACCATCCAGCCGACGCCGCGAACGTTGCGGATCAGGTCGGCGCCGAGCTTCTTGCGCAAGCCGTGTATGTGCACCTCGACCGCATTGCTCTCCACCGAATCGCTCCAGCCGTAGAGCTTGGCCTCGAGCTGCGCGCGCGACAGCACCGCGCCCGGCCGAACGAGCAGCGCCTCGAGCAGCGCGAACTCGCGCGCCGACAGCGAAACGTTCTGTCCGCGCACGCGGACTTCGTGCGACGCCGGGTCGAGCTCGATCACGCCGTAGGCCAGGATCGGCTCGGCGCGGCCGGCGCGCCGCCGCGAAAGAGCGCGCAATCGAGCCGCGAGCTCGGTCAGGTCGAAGGGCTTGACCACGTAATCGTCGGCGCCCGCGTCGAGGCCGGCGACGCGATCGGCGATGGCGTCGCGCGCGGTCATGATCAACACCGGCCGCGTATCTCCCGCGCGGCGCATCGCCGACAGCACTTCGAGGCCTGATTTGCGCGGCAAGCCCAGATCGAGCAGCACCGCGTCGTGCACCCGCTCGGCGAGTGCCAACTCGGCCGCGCGGCCGTCCTCGACCCAGTCGACGGTGAAGCCGTCCTGCGCCAGGCCGCGGCGCACGCTGGCGCCGATCATCACATCGTCTTCGGCGAGCAACACGCGCAAAGCGTCACGCCTTCTTCGGCTCGAACTTGAGCGACGCCGAGTTCATGCAGTAGCGCTGCCCGGTGGGTTGGGGACCGTCGTCGAAAACGTGGCCGAGATGCGCATCGCACGCCGCGCACAACACCTCGGTGCGGCGCATCAGATGGCTGGTGTCCACGGCGGTCGTGACGTTTTCCGCTGCGGCAGGCGCGTAAAAGCTCGGCCATCCACAGCCGGCGTCGAATTTAGTTTCGGCGTCGAAGAGCAGGGTGCCGCAGCAGGAGCAGCGATAGCTCCCCGGCTCTTCCTTGTCCCAATACTCGCCGCTGAAAGGCGCCTCGGTGCCTTTCTTGCGCGTGATGCGGTACTGCTCAGGCGCGAGCACGGCTTTCCATTCGGCGTCGGTCTTGCTTACCTTGTCTGGCATGACAGCGTCTCCTCGGGTGAGTATTGAAGTGCTGCGAAATGCGTAGCCGAGCGTTGGAGTTCGGCCGCGGCCTCGCGTTCCGTTCGCAACGCGACAAATGGATGTGTCACGATGACGCGCGCCTCGCGGCATATCCACGCGCATCGCCATCGCTCACGCGGCAACAACATCGATTTTACGCCTGGCGCGAGCGGCGAACGCAGCGCCACGGCGGTGGCCCTCGGCGGGTTCGGTATACTTGAGGCTTGTCGCGCGAGCTTTCAAGCGCTTATGGATTGCGTCATCGTGACTGCCGCCACGTCCCCCGCCGAAGCACTATCCTTTCGCCGCGATATCCGCGTAATCGGCGTGATCGGTGTCGCGCACGGCATGTCGCACTTCTTCCAGCTCGTCCTGCCGCCGCTGTTTCCATTGTTGCGTGCGGAGTTCGGCGTGAGCTATGCGACGCTGGGTGCGCTGGTAAGCGCTTTTTACGTTGCGAGCGCGCTGTGCCAGTTTGGCGCAGGCTTCGCCGTCGATCGCTTCGGGGCCCGGCCGGTGCTTCTCGGCGGACTCGGCCTGCTTGCCGGCGGTACGCTCCTTGCGGGCAGCGTGCCCGGCATCTCCTGGTTGTTTCCGCTGGCCGCGATCATGGGCATCGGCAATGGCGTCTTTCATCCTGCCGATTTCGCGGTGCTCAACGCCAACGTTGCGCCGCGCCGTCTCGGCCATGCGTACAGTTCGCACGGTATCGGCGGCAGCTTGGGCTACGCGCTGGCGCCCATCGTCAGCTACGGGCTCGGCGATATTCTCGGCTGGAGAACCGCTCTGCTGGTGATGGGCGCAGCGGGCTTGTTTGCGCTGGCGCTGCTCGCAACGCAGAGTAGCGTGCTGCGAAGCCGCGCTCACGGCGCGAGTCCCCCGCACCACACCCTGGCCAACAGCATCGAGCTCTTCCGTCAGAAGCCGATCCTGCTTTGCTTCGCCTATTTCTGCGTGCTGACCGTGGCGACGATCGGCATCCAGACCTTTGTCGGGACCAGTCTCAATGCCGCTTACGATATTCCACTGGCGATCGCGACCTCCGCCGTAACGGCCTATCTACTGGGCAGCACGACCGGCATTCTCGCCGGCGGCTTTCTCGCCGCGCGAACCACGCGGCATGACCGCGTAGCCGCGACCGGGCTCGCCATGGGCGCGGCACTGGTAATGCTGATCGCGGCATCGCCGGCGATCGCGCAGTGGGCGATCCCGATCCTGGCGCTGACCGGCTTCGCCATCGGATCGACCGGACCCTCACGCGACATGATCGTTCGCGGCGCTACACCGCCGGGCGCTTCCGGCCGGGTCTACGGCTTCGTGTATTCGGGTCTCGACCTCGGTGCGACGCTGGCGCCGGTGGCCATGGGCGCGCTGATCGACCATGGCTCGCCGCGCATCGTGTTCGCCGCGGTGTCGGTGTTTCTGTTCCTGGCGATCGGCACCGTGATGCAGGTGCGGCGCACGAGTCGCCTTGGCGCGTCCAGCGCGCAAGCCGCCGATTAGGCGTCATCACCGCGGCCTTACGTACCGTCCGCGTGCCGGAGTGTCCGCACCAGTCGCTTGCATTCGCACCCTTTGACCGCCATATTGTCGAAGCCAGTACCGGAGGAATCGATGAAACGCACCCCTATCCTGTTTTTTGCCGCGCTCGCCGCGCTGACGCTTAGCCTGAGCGATCTCGCTGACGCCAGGCGCATGGGCGGCGGCCGTACCTTGGGCGCGCAGCGCGAAAGCGTCACGCCGTCTCGGCCCACGCCTGCTCCCACCGCGCCCGCGGGCAATGCCGCGACTCAACCTACCGCCCCCGCAGCGGGAGCGGCCAAAGCAGCACCCGGTCCGACTCCGGCTCCCTCGGGCGCCTCGCGCTGGCTGGGACCCATCGCCGGGCTCGCCGCGGGCTTGGGCCTTGCCGCGTTGATGTCGCATTTCGGATTGTCGGAAGGATTCGGCAGCCTGCTGCTGATCGCGCTCGGCGTGATCGCCGCGATTTTCCTGGTGCGGATGTTCCTGGGTCGACGGCAAGCGGCCGCTGCCCTGCAATACGCCGGAGCAAGCCCGAACACCACGAACAACAAGCTGCCCGCAACCTATGACGCGCGGCCCGTTCCGGCATGGCGCGGCCTGGAGAAGACCGAGCCCGCGCTGGAGACCGAGCCGCTGATGGCCGCGGAACCGGGGGCGCCCGCGTTTGGTGTCGCACGCAAGCCGCTGCCTCAAGGATTCGACGCGGAGGGGTTCGCGAAAGAGGCGAAGCGACAATATATCGAGATTCAGCGCTTCTACGACAACGCCGACCGGGCGGCGCTCGCTAGCGTGATGACCTCCGAGATGAACGCCGAGATCGGGCGCGAGATCGACGAGCGCGGCACGCACCAACCAACCGAAATCGTCACGCTCGACGCCGA
>JALZAO010000063.1 GCA_030948305.1 Pseudomonadota bacterium | reverse complement strand
GTCCGGGCCAGACGCGAAACAAAGGGCGGCCGCGGTTGGCGACATGCAGCGGCTGCTGCGGCACTGGCGCGAAGCGGTTCCCGACGATCGCATGGCGCATCTGGTCAAGGACGCAACGCGTGCCTTGGTGCGCGCTTTGCAGACGCGGTTGGCCACACGCGAAGTGCCGTTCGGGCACTGGACCTTTCTGCGTATCCTGTGGGAGAGGGACGGCCTGACCCAGCGCGAGCTGAGCCATGAGGCGGGTGTGATGGAGCCCACCACCTTCACTGCACTCAAGGCGATGGAAAGCCGCGGCTATATCGTGCGCCGTCAACTGGCCGGCAATAGGCGCAAGGTGCACATTTTTCTTACCCGCAAAGGGCGCTCGCTCAAGCGCACCCTGGTCCCGATGGCCGAGGCCGTCAACCGGATCGCGGTGCGCGGCGTGGCCTCAGCCGATATCACCGCCACGCGACGAACGCTCGTGGCCGTACTGGTGAACCTCGCCCGCGATGAGCTGCGGTCGCTCCAGGACGCGGGCGGCGCGGGTGCGAAGGCACGCCGCGGACGATAGGTCCGGTGCTGGGTGTTCGGCGTCCATAGCTTTGGCGAGAGATCGCTCGCCCAAACGCTCATGCCAACCCGGTATGATTCCCGGGTCATCAGGAGACCGACGTGGCAAGACTGCGGCTGACTTTGGCGTGTTGGGATTACGACCGGACGCGCGCGCTCGCCGACGGCAGCGTCCAGGCCGAAGGGATCGATCTCAATTGCCTGAACCTCCATGTCGAAGAAACGTTCTTCCGCATGCTGCGCAACCGCGAATTCGACGTGGCCGAGATGTCGCTGTCATCCTACGCCATGTCGATGGCGCGCGATCAGCCAGCGTTCATCGCGATTCCGGTGTTCCCGTCGCGATTTTTCCGGCAGTCGTGCATTTTCGTTTCGTCCAAGAGCGGCATCCGCGAACCCAAGGACCTGATCGGCAAGCGCATCGGAACTCCGGAGTACCAAATGACCGCGCCGGTGTGGATCCGCGGCATCCTTCAGGACGAGTACGGCATCGATCCGGCAAGCGTCGAATATTTCACCGGCGGCGAGGAGGAGCCCGGACGCGACGAGAAGCTCAAGCTGGAGCTGCCGCCCAAGTTCAAGCTCACCCGCATCGGCGCGGCGCAGACACTGACGCAGATGATCGCCGACGGGGACATCGATGCCATGCACACCGCGCGCATTCCATCGACATTCCAGACGCGCCCGGGCGCCGTCAAGCGTCTGTTCGAGAACTATGTCGAGGTCGAGCGCGCCTACTACCGCAAGACCAGGATCTTTCCCATCATGCACACCGTGGCCATCCGCCGCGACGTCTACCGCGCCAATCCGTGGATAGCGCAGTCACTGCTGAAGGCGTTTACCGCCGCCAAACGCAAGGTCTACGAGAACCTGTACACCACGTCGGCGCTGATTACGATGTTGCCCTGGCAGATCGCGCAGGTCGAGGACGTGCGGCGGGAAATGGGCGATGACTGGTGGCCGTACGGCTTCGAGCCCAATCGCAACGTGCTCGATACCTTCCTTCGTTATCACCACGAGCAGGGGCTATCGAAGCGCAGGCTCAAACCCGAGGAGCTCTTTGCGCCCGAGACGCTCGAGGCGTTCAAGATCTGAAGCGCTTAGCGCGACTCACCCGGTCCGGATTTGCCTGATGAAGCAGTGTCGGCTAGCGCGGCATTGATGACGTCGATAAGCGGCCCCAGCTTCGGCGGCTTCGCCTCGACATCGACCCGGACCGCGAGCTTGCGCAGCGCAGCGCTGCACACCGGTCCGATCGAAGCGACCAGCGTCCGGTCGAGACTAAGCTTCAGCGATGCTTCCTTGCCGTTGTGTTGCGCGACGGTGAAAAGGTTGATTGCCTGGGACGCGCTGGTGAATGCCACCAGGTCGATCTCGTCGCGGCCAAGCGCGTCGATCAGTCGCACGATCGGGGCGGTGTCTTCCGGCACGGCCCAGCGATAGGTCGCGATTTCGACGACTTCCGCGCCTTCGCTCTCGAGGGTGGCTTCGAGCTCGCGGTTGGTCTCGCCGTAGCGCTGCACGACGACGCGTTTGCCGCGCAATGAAGCAGCGTGCAACTGGGCAAGCACTTCGTGCGTGGTGAAAGGATCGTCCGCGGAAAGATCGATGCGCACCTTGCGCGCACCCAGAGCCGCCGTCGGCTTGGGGCCTCGCACCACGATCTTCGAGGTTTCCAGCACGCGCAACAGCGCGGGCGACATTCCCATCGAGTCGGTCGCCGCGAACAGTGCCCGGGTGCCGACCCCGGTCTGGAAAATGAATATATCCGGCGGTGTCGATTCCCAGTCGCCGATCAGTGCCCGGATGCGTTCAGGATCGACATCCGGAACTTCGGCCAGCGCAGGCGCCAGGAAAGGCGTACCCCCATATTTGCGGATCAGGCTGGCGACGCGATCCCCGGCCCGGCTTTCGAGAATGGCAACGGTCTTGTCTTTCATCGGTGCGCGAGCGAACCCTTGGTCGGCGTGAGGACAGTTTGCCATAGGAATGGTTTTGTTTCGACAAAGCTATCGCCGATCGGATTCGAGATAAAATCGCAGCTCATCACGGCGGGCAGGGGTGATCCAGGGTGGGAGCAATGACAGCGGCGCAGCTATTCGTGAAATGTCTCGAGAACGAAGGCGTCGAATACATCTTCGGCATCCCGGGTGAAGAGAACATCGACATCATGGACGCATTGCTCGACAGCCCGATCGTGTTCGTTACCACGCATCACGAGCAGGGTGCGGCTTTCATGGCCGACGTTTATGGACGGCTGACGGGCAGGGCGGGAGTATGCATGTCGACCCTCGGCCCGGGAGCAACCAATCTGATCACCGGGGTCGCGGACGCCAACATGGATCGCGCGCCTATCGTCGCCATCGCCGGGCAAGGCGCGACCACGCGTCTGCACAAGGAAAGTCATCAGATTCTCGATCTGGTGAACATGTTTCATCCGATCACCAAGTATTCGGCGCAGATCCTGGAGCCGGAGATCGTTCCCGAGATCGTGCGCAAGGCTTTCAAAGTCTCCCAGACCGAGAAGCCGGGCGCCGCGTTCATCGACTTTCCGGAAAACATCGCTGAGATGAAGGTCGACAAAAAGCCGATCAAGGTGCAGACCGCGTACACGTCGATCACTCCCGACCACAAGATCGATCAGGCCGCGGAGATCATCTCCAAGGCGAAGTATCCGGTCATCCTCGCCGGCAACGGCGTGATCCGGCAGGGCGCGGCCGATTCGCTGGTGACCTTTGCCGAGGTCTTGCGTATCCCCGTAGCCAACACCTTCATGGCCAAGGGTGTCATGCCATTCAACAACGAGCTCTCGCTGGGCACGATCGGATTGAAGGCGCGCGACCTGCCGTGGTTCGCCTTCGAAAAGGCCGATGTGGTGATTTGCGTCGGCTACGACATGGTCGAGTATCACCCGGATATGTGGAATCCGAACGGTGACAAGATCATCGTCCACATCGACGCCATGCCGGCCGAGGTCGACGAGCGCTACATCCTCGCGGTGGGAGCGCTCGGAGACATTTCCCTCACGCTCAGGGCGATTGCGCTTCGCGCCACGCCGCAGAAGAGCGCCCCCTTCAAAGCGGTGCGCGCGGCTATCGTCGACGATCGTTCGGAATACGCCAACGACGACGGCTTTCCCGTCAAGCCCCAGAAAATCGTCTGGGATCTTCGCGAAGTCCTGGGTCCGGACGACATCGCCATCTCGGATGTGGGGGCGCACAAGATGTGGATGTCGCGGATGTACCGCGCCGACCGGCCCAACACCTGCATCATCTCCAACGGCTTTGCGTCGATGGGCATCGCCGTTCCGGGAGCGATTGCCGCCAAGCTCGCCTATCCCGATCGCAAGGTCGTCGCAGTGACCGGCGACGCCGGGTTCATGATGAATTCGCAGGAAATCGAAACGGCGATGCGCATGAAGACGTCGCTCGTGGTGCTCATCTGGAGCGATTCCGAATACGGGCTCATCACCTGGCATCAGTTGCGACACTTCGGGCGGCCGAGCCACATCGCTTTCAAAAACCCCGATTTCGTGAAATACGCCGAAAGCTTCGGCGCCAAAGGCTACCGCATCGGGAAATGCGCCGATCTCGCTCCTACGCTCAAGACCGCGCTCGCCGACGACACCGTCTCGATCATCGATTGTCCGGTCGATTACTCGGAAAACATGAAGCTCACGCAGCGGCTCAAGGACCTTAAATCGCCGCTGTGAGATCGGCAGCGAGTTCTTCACCGGAATCGGGTCATGAAAATCAAGGCTGCAGTGCTCAATGCAATGGAAGCGAAGCCTCCCTTCGCCGAGTCGCTTCCGCTGTCGATCGAAGCGATCGACCTGGCACCGCCGGGTCCGGGAGAGATCCTGGTGAAGATCGCCGCCGCGGGCCTCTGCCATTCCGACCTTTCGGTGATCAACGGCCATCGCCCGCGGCCTATGCCGATGGCGTTGGGGCACGAAGCGGCGGGGATCGTGGAGGAGCTGGGGGAGGGCGTGTCCGATCTGCAGCACGGCGATCATGTCGTGCTGGTGTTTGTGCCCAGCTGCGGCCATTGCGAGCCGTGTGCGGAAGGGCGGCCCGCCCTCTGCGAGCCGGGCGCGGCGGCCAATGGCGCCGGCACACTGCTTTCGGGCGCCCGTCGCTTGAGCCGAAACGGCCAGCAGATCCATCACCACATGGGCTGTTCGGCGTTTGCCGAATACGCCACCGTGTCGAGGCGCTCGGTGGTCAAGATCGACCGCGAGTTGCCGCTCGACGAGGCGGCGCTATTTGGCTGCGCGGTGCTCACCGGCGTGGGGGCGGTGGTCAACACCGCGCAGGTGCGCGCCGCGTCGTCGGTCGCCATCGTCGGCCTGGGCGGTGTCGGACTGGCGGCATTGCTCGGGGCCAACGCAGCCGGCGCGCGGCAGATCGTTGCGGTGGATCTGTCGGATGAAAAGCTGGAGCTGGCGAAGGCGCTGGGCGCGACGCACACCTTCAATGCAGGGAGCCCGAATTGCAAGGACGAGATACGACAAGCCAGCGGCGGCGGCGTGGCGTTCGCTTTCGAGTTTGCCGGATCCGTCCGCGCACTCGAGCTTGCCTACGGCATCACTCGCCGTGGCGGGATGACCGTCACCGCGGGCCTGCCGCCTCCAAGCGCGACGTTCCCGCTGCCGCCGGTGAACCTGGTCGCCGAGGAGCGCACGGTCAAGGGAAGTTACATCGGGACCTGCGTTCCCTCGCGCGACATTCCGCGCTACATCGACTTGTATCGGCAGGGAAAGCTGGCCGTGAATCGCCTCATGAGCGGAAGGCTCAAGCTCGAGGAGATCAACCGCGGCTTTGATCTCTTGAACGAGGGCAAGGCGGTGCGTCAGGTCGTCGTGTTCCAATAAGATGGAGCTCAATCACCTTCAATCGTTCATCGCCGTCGCGAGGCTCGGCCATCTCACGCGCGCCGCCGAAACCCTACACCTGAGTCAGCCCGCGCTGTCGGGACAAATCAAGGCTCTCGAGGAAAACCTGGGCGTGACGCTGTTCGAGCGCTCTTCATCGGGCATGTCGCTCACGACTTCCGGGCGGCTGCTGCTGGAGGACGCGCAACGTGTGATCGAGGCGGTGCAGACGCTCAGCCACGCCGCGCAACGTCTGCGTGGCCGGACGACGGGCACGATCAAGATCGGCACGGTGCTGGACCCATCCATACTGCAAGTGGGCGAACTGCTTTCTCTCGCCTTCGAGCGCCACCCGCAACTCGAGCTCGAGCTGCACCAGGTTCTTTCCAGCGATGCGCTGGTCGGCGTACGCAACGGCACCCTCGACGCGAGCTTCTACTTCGGGCGCCGACCCGAAGCCGACCTGGATGCAGTCGCCCTGCGTGAAATTACCTACCGCGTGGCGATCCCCGTCGACTGGGCCGACGAGCTCATGACCGCGCCGTGGGCGGTCGTCGCCGAACGGCCGTGGATCATCACTCCTGAGCACAGCTCGCATCGCAGCCTGGTCATGGAGCTTTTCCACGGTCGTTCTGCGCTGCCGGCAAGACTCATCGAGGCCGACAACGAGCCGGTGATCATCAATTTGGTCGAGTCGCAGGTCGGCGTAAGCCTGGTGCGCGAGGAGCTTGCTTCGGCATCCGTCAAAGCCGGGCGCGTTGCGATCTGGCCGGGCGCGAGCGCCACCACCAAGCTCTGGCTGGTCTACGATGCCAAACGAAACGCCGATCCGCTGTTGCAAGCGCTGCTGGAGGTGCTCCACGAGATCTGGCCCGGCTCGGAGAAAGTCGAGGGGTCCGCGCCGGACGGCGCGTAGCGTCTGCACCCAGACAGGATCGGCGAACCGAAGCCTGCGCGCACGCCGGAGGCTTGCCATTTCATCCGACAATAGTGTCAGATTCCGGCCGATTGCTTCCTCGCACGCGCCGGCGTAGGCTAACCAAGGTCGCCGGCAAGCTTGCAGGTAACAGGCGTGCCGAAGGGCAAGGCGATGTAGAGCAGATCGCCGAAGATACAAAACGTACGGCGATGCAAAACGGGGTCAGAAAATCACGTTAGCCCGGGCGCCATCCCCTCGCGGGGCGGCACTCTTTCAGAGGGAAATTCCATGAATCGCCTTATCTATATCGTCGGTCTTGTCGTCGTAGTATTGGCAGTCCTGTGGTTCTTCGGATTGCGCTAAAGCATCTACCGTACCGGCTTAACCAGGCGCGAGGATGTATCTTTGCGCCTATTCTGTTTTTGTCGCCTAGCATAGCCATCCCATGGCCTGGCTTCCATCGGGATGAAGGGAACGCGCCGCACGGCTTAGCATCCGTGCGCGTTTGCTGCTGCTCGTGCTGGCGCTGGGTCTGCCTTTCTCGCCTATATCGCTATCGACGCCGCCGGAGAGCGCGCGCCGATCGCGAGCTTGCCAAGGAGCGAAGCCTTGCGGTCGCGCGCGTCGTCGCGGCGCGGGTCGACGGCCATGTCGGCGACATCAATCAGCTGCTCGCGACGCTATCGCATGTACGAAGCGAAGGCTGCCGGCAGGGGCAGATTCGTGATCTGTGCGCCCGATGCTGACGTCGGGCCTTCGACAGCCGACCATTGATCGCGGCCCGGCACGCCCGACGCGGTGTTGTCGCCCTTTGCGGTAACCCTGCCCGTGCCGCTTTAATATGACGGGGTTTCGCCGATGTTTGATTCGGCTCCATGCCGCGATGCCACCCTCGATGTGATCCAGGAAGATTACTCCGGCATCCGGCGACGGCGTGGAACCATGACTCTCGTCGGCGGAGGAGGCCGAGCAAGCGGAGGGCGATACAACGCGTAGAACTGGCGCACCAGCTTGACGTATTCCTGCGTTTCCGGGAAAGGCGGAATGCTCTGCTTGTAATGATGCACCGCCTGTTCGCCGGCGTTGTACGCCGCCAGCGCGAGGCTTAAGTCGTTGGCGAAGAGCGCCAGCAGATCGCGCAGATAGCGCGTGCCGATCGAAAGGTTAGTGGCTGGATCGAGAAGCTTTTGCTCGGCCGAGCGAACCTTGTCGGCGACGATACCGTAACG
>JALZAO010000062.1 GCA_030948305.1 Pseudomonadota bacterium | reverse complement strand
TCGGTGGCCGCGGCCACAGCCGCCGCATGGCCTCAACCCCTTCCGCACTCAGGTTCACCAGCGCCGCGAGATGGATAAGCTTCCCATCGAACGTTAACAAGTTCGCCGAACTGGCACTGGCAAGCTTCAGCGCGGCTGCTACGATGGTGTCGAACACCGGCTGCACGTCCGCCTGCGACTGGCTGATTACGCGCAGGATTTCGCTGGTCGCGGTCTGCTGTTCGAGCGACTCGGACAGGTCTGCGTTGCGCCCTTCGAGCGCCTTGAAGAGGCGGACATTCTCGATCGCGATAACCGCCTGGGCGGCGAAGGTTGTAAGGAGCTGCACAAGGTGGTTAGGGAACAAGCCGGGTTCGCGCCGGGAGACCGCGATTGCCCCGATGAGTTCGCCATCTCGAAGCATCGGCACGCTGAGCCCACTGCGCCAACCTCCGGCGATGGCGAAGTCACGCGAATACGTCGGGTCGACCAGCATGTCGGGAAGGTTGTCGACTGCCCGTTTGAGCGCCGCTCGGCCCAGCATGTCGTCAAGACTCGGCCGCCTCGGGTAGGCCCGCTCGACTATCTTCAGGGCGTCGGGGGAAAAGCCGTGGTGGGCAAGAGGGTGGAGCAGCTCGCCATCGAAACGCGCGGCGATGCCGTGGTTCGCGCCGCACAAGCGGACGGCGCTGCGGACGATCGCATCAAAGACGGGTTGTACGTCGGTCGGCGAGATGCTGATCACGCGCAGGATCTCGCTGGTTGCCGCCTGCTGCTCGAGCGCCTCCGCCAGTCGTTGCTCGACCTGCGCTTCGGTTCGCCCCGTGTCACGCTTTCGCGCTGATTTTCTGACAGCAGGCCGCCTCATTTCGGGCTTGGGCTTGGCGCCTTTTGCAGACCCTTCCATCGCATCCCTCTTGTCGCTCGCGCGGCGAAACGCGGCGTGGCGTCGGAAGGAGAGTACGCGAAGACCGCCTTACCTGGCTACCGCGCAGCGTCAACCCCGCAGGCGGGCCAACCCGTCGGCAAGATCGGCAATGAGGTCGTCGACATCCTCGAGGCCGACATGCAGACGCAGGTACGGCCCGGCGGCTTCCCAGCGCGTCGCCGTGCGAATACGCTCCGGATGCGCCGGAATGATCAAGCTCTCGAAACCGCCCCAACTCCATCCCAGCTTGAACAGCTGCAGGCCGTCGAGCATGGCGTCGACGCGAGCCTTGGCGACAGGGTGCAGGACGACGCCGAAGAGGCCGCACGCTCCGGTGAAATCGCGCTTCCACAAATCATGCCCGCGCGAGCCGGGCAGCGCGGGGAAAATCACTTCGGCGACTTCCGCGCGCTGTTGCAGCCACCTTGCGATCGCCAATGCGCTTTGGGTGTGACGCTCGAGCCGCACTGCCAGCGTGCGCAGGCCGCGAAGCGCGAGGAAACAATCGTCGCTGCTCGCGGAAACGCCCATGTCGGTCCACAGCCGGTGCAGCATCGGGTACGTAGCCTGATTGCAAACAATGATCCCGTTCATAACATCGGAATGGCCGCAGAGATATTTCGTGCTGGCCTGCAGAGAAATATCGGCGCCGTGGGCGAAGGCCGCGAATCCAAGCGGCGTGGCCCACGTATTGTCGATCATGACCAGTGAATCGCGCGTGTGCGCAGCCGCCGCGATAGCGGGCACGTCCTGGACCTCGAACGAAAGCGATCCCGGCGACTCCACGAACACGACTTTGGTATTGGGGCGGATTTCGCGCTCGATGGCCCCCGCCATCAGCGGATCATAGTACGTGACAGCGACGCCGAAGCGCGTGAGTTGCCGGTCGCAGAACCGTCGCGTCGGACCGTAGACCGAGTCGGTGACCAGCACATGGTCGCCCGCTTTTGTCACCGCGAGGAGCGCGAGCGTGATTGCTGCCAGTCCCGAGGGAACCGCGAGCGCGGCATGGCCGCCCTCGAGCGTCGCCACCGCGCTCTGAAGATCGGTTACGGTCGGCAGTCCATGCAGGCCGTAGCTGATGCCCGGATATTCGCCACGCTCCGCCGACTCGAGATCGGCGACGCTCTCGAAGAGCATCGTCGACGCGCGGTAGACAGGCGTGTTGACCGCGCCGAGATGCTTTTGCGGGTCGCGGCCGAGATGGGCGACGCTGGTTGCAGGCCTACCCTTGCGTCGCCAACTCATACCGTCGAGCGCAGTGCGGCCGCGATCTGCGCGGCTTGCGCCTCGGTCGTCTGCCGGATGTCGATCACCATTGCCTGGTCGGGCTCCTCCAGCGCGGCAAATTGACTCGCCAGCAGCGAGGCCGGCATGAAATGGCCGCTGCGCCGCGCAAGCCTGGGCTCGATCGTCTTCGCGTCGCCCTTGAGGTAGACGATGCGCAGCTCCGAGCTGCTACCACTTTCTGCCTGCGGGTCTTCCAAGCCTCGCGCGATGCGTTGCCGATACGATTCCTTCAGCGCGGAGCAGGCGAGCACCGCGTGCTGTCCCTTTCGGGCGACCGCGCGCATCTCGGCGGCGACGCCGTCGAGCCACGGTTCGCGATCCTCGTCGGTCAGCGCGACGCCCTTGGCCATCTTGGCGACATTCGCTGGCGGATGAAAATCGTCGGCGTCGAAAAACGTCCAGCCGAGCTGATTCGCAAGCGCCTGGCCGACGGTGCTCTTGCCGCAGCCGCAAACGCCCATGACGATTACGATCACGATTTCGCTTCAGTTCGCTTTGCCGCTCGACTCGGCCGTGTGCTCGACTCCGTCGCCGCCCTCGGCCACCCGTTCGACCTTATGGCCGCCGAAGCTCTTGCGCATCATTGCGATCAGCCGATCCGCGTACTGTCCCTTGCCCTGGCTCGCGAAGCGCATGATCAGCGCCAACGACATGACCGGCGCCGGAACGCCCTGCTCGATGGCCTCGAGCGCGGTCCAGCGACCCTCGCCGGAGTCGGCGACGATCGGAGCGACATCGGCCAGCTCGGCGTCCGCGCGCAGAAATTCCGCCGTGAGGTCGAGCAGCCACGAGCGCACCACGCTGCCGTGCCGCCACATTTCGGCAATCGCGGCGACGTCGAGCTCGAACTCTCCCTTGCCCTTGAGCAGCGCCATCCCCTCGGCCAAGGCCTGCATCATTCCGTACTCGATGCCGTTGTGAATCATCTTCACGAAGTGGCCCGAGCCGCTGGGGCCGCAGTGCAGCCAGCCGGCATCGGTGGCAGGGGCGAGAATCCGGGCGAAGGGCTCGATCTCGCGCGCCGCGGCCGGCGAGCCACCGAACATCAGCGCATAACCGTCCTCCAGCCCCCACACGCCGCCCGATACGCCGCAATCGACGAAGCGCACGCCGTAGCTGGCGAGATCGACCGCGCGCCGCACCGAATCCTTGTAAAACGCGTTGCCGCCATCGACGATCACGTCTTCGGAGTGCATGCGTGGCGCGAGCTCGGCGATGGTGGCTTCGGTCGGGTGGCCCGAAGGAACCATCAGCCACACAACGCGCATGGGCGGCAGCGCATGGACCATCGCCTCGAGGCTGTCCACACTCTGGCAGCCCGCGACGGCCCCGAACGCCGCCCGCGCATCGGCATCGGGATCGAAACCGATCACTTCTACTCCTCCGCGTGCAAGGCGCTTGGCCATGTTTCCGCCCATCCGCCCCAGTCCCACCATGCCAATGTGTAAGGTCATCTCGATCGTCGCGATGTAGAAGGCGCGATGCTACAGGAAGCGTTGCCGCCTGCGCCATGCCTCACCGATTCCGTTAAGGTACCCGCTTATTTCCCTTCTCCCATTTCCCGGATCCCTCATTTCCCGGATCCCTCATTTCCTTGATCCGCGCGCGAGCTCGCCCGCAACGCCGCGCCGATGATCAGCGCCGCACCGATCAGTGTGCGCCATCCGGGCGCCTCGCCCAACAGCGCGAAGGCAAGTGCGATGCCATAGACCGGTTCCAGTGCCGCGATGACGCTGGCCGTATGCGCTGACAAGACGCGCATGCTGCGGATGAACAGGGTGTGCGCGAGTGCGGTGCAAACGACGCCGAGCACCATCAGGAGTGCGAGGTCGCGCGAAGTCGGCAACACCGGATCCAGGGCAAACCCCGGCAGAAGGCAGGCAGCAGCCCATGCGTTCTGCCACAGAGCGACCCCGGTCGCAGACCGCCGCGCTACGAGCGCCCGGTTGCCGACCGCGAGCAGCGCGAACATGAGACCGGAGAGCATTCCCCAACATAATCCCTGGACCGCCCGGTTTTCGATCCGGAACTCCGGCACCACCAACAGCAGCCCGGAAGTGACCAGCGCGACGGTGACCCAGTCGGCAAGGCGCAAACGCCGTCGCAGGAACATCGCTTCGACGATCAGCACGAACAGCGGAAAGCTGGCGAAGCCGAGCAGGCCGACGGCGACGCTCGACATCTGCACCGCGCGAAAGAAAGCGATCCAGTGCAGTGCCAGGACGGCGCCGCCCGCGGCGAGCCTCCACTCGAAGCCGCCGGATGGCTCGCGCAACACGCGAAGCAGGGCGGCCAGCGCCGCACTGGCAATGGCGGTGCGGCCGAGCACGATCAATTCCGGCGACAACGCGAGCCATTTGCCGAACAGACCGGCGACTCCGAACAGCAGCACCGCCGCGTGCAGCGAAACCAACGAACTACGTTGCGTGGGCTTAAGCCAGTGCATCGCGAATGCCTGACGAAGCACGACGCTTGTTCATACGGCCATTGTGCCATGCACTATGCAAGGCACCAGCCTGCCGCGCAGGCGCAGCATGCCTCAGGTTACAATCGCCACTGCGCGATCACGCGACACCGATCGACCGGGAGAACGTCATGCCGCAAAAAATCGCACCGCAAAAGGTGCTCGACGCCGTTCGCAACGCGCCCGGCAACCGGGTCAAGGTGGCGGTGTCCGACATCGACGGCGTGCTGCGCGGAAAGTACCTGCACAAGGAAAAATTCTATTCCGCGGTCGAGAGCGGGTTCGGCTTTTGCGACGTCGTCTTCGGCTGGGACATGAACGATCAGTGCTACGACAACGCGACGCTGACCGGCTGGCACAAAGGCTTTCCCGACGCGGTCGCGCGCATCGATCTCGGCACTTACCGAAATGTGCCCTGGGATGACGATGTTCCGTTTTTCCTCGGCGAGTTCATCGCTCAGAAGAACGGCAAGGAGGTGCCGCTGTCGATCTGCCCGCGCCAACTTTTGAAACGGGTGTTGAAGCGTGCCGAGAAGCTCGGTGTGCTGCCGATGTGCGGCATCGAGTTCGAATGGTTCAATTTTTTGGAGACGCCGCAGTCGTGGGCGGAAAAGGGCTACGTGCGCCCGGAGACGATCACCCCGGGCATGTTTGGCTACTCGCTGTTGCGCGCCAACGAGAACCGCGAGTTCTTCAAGGCGCTGATGGTCGAAATGGGCGCGTTCGGCATTCCGATCGAGGGGCTGCACACCGAGACCGGGCCCGGCGTCTACGAGGCGGCGATTCTTTTCTCCGAGGCACTCGAGGCCGCGGACCGGGCGATCCTGTTCAAGACCGGCGCCAAGGAGATCGGCTCGCGCTGGGGCATCATGCCGAGCTTCATGGCCAAGTGGAGCGCGCAATACCCCGGCTGCTCGGGCCATATTCACCAGAGCATGTCCGACGGCAAGAAGAACCTGTTCTACGATGCCAAGGGCAAAAACGGCATGAGCCGGATGTTCGAGAGTTACCTTGCCGGACAGGTCGCGGGCCTGATGGAATTCGCGCCCATGTACTGGCCGACGATCAACAGCTACAAGCGTCTGGTCGACGGATTCTGGGCGCCAGTCAAGCCGACGTGGGGGCTCGACAACCGCACCGCGAGCTTTCGCGTCATCGCCGGATCGCCGAAATCGACGCGACTGGAGACGCGTTGTCCCGGCGCCGACATGAATCCGTATCTCGCGACCGCGGCGGTCCTCGCGGCGGGGCTTTCCGGCATCGAGAAGAACCTGAAGCTGACCGCCAAGCCCATCCATGGAACCAACCAGGGCGCGGAAAATATCCCGCGCGCGCCGCGCACGCTGATCGAGACCACGCGTATTTTCAGGAGCTCGAAGCTCGCCCGCGACTGGTTCGGCGACGACTTCGTCGATCACTTCGCCGCGACCCGCGAGTGGGAATGGCGGCAGTGGCTGGACGCGGTGACGGATTGGGAATTGAAGCGCTATTTCGAGATCATATGAAGCAAGTGATAACGCAAGTGGGGACGCGAATGCGGTCGCACATGCGAGCGCAGACACGCTCTGCTGCGGTCGCGCTCGTGCTGCTTGCCGGGTGTCTGACTGCGTTTCCGCTCGCGGCGAAGACGCTGCTCATGGCGAGCGCGTTCGACCCGCAGTCGATGGACCCGCATGCGCTCGCGCTGCAGTATCACTCGCGCGTGATCAGTCAGGTCTACGAATCGCTGGTGAGCCGCGACCGCAATTTCGCGCTCGAGCCCGCGCTTGCCGTGTCATGGCAGCACCTGGAACCGAAACGCTGGCGCTTCAGGCTCCGCCCTGGGGTCAAGTTCCACGATGGAACAGCCCTTACCGCGGACGATGTCGTGTTCTCGATCGAGCGGGCGCTGACCAAGAACTCGCAGCGGAGCTTCCAGCTGCGTGGCGTGCAGACCGCGCGCAAGGTCGACGATCTGACCGTCGACTTCCTGCTCGCCGCGCCGGACGCCGTATTGCCGGAAAAATTCGTCTACGTCGGCATCATGAGCAAGGGGTGGTCCGCGGCGCACGGGGTCATCGAGCCACAGAATTACAATGCCCGGCAGGAGACCTACGCCGTCCGCAACGCCAACGGCACCGGGCCCTACCGGCTCAAGAGCTATGAATCCGATACTAAGACGGTGCTGGTCGCCCATCCTGAATGGTGGGGCCGCCGCGGCAACGTCGACGAGGCGGTCTACGTCGTCATCCAGTCGGATGCGACGCGCATGGCGGCGCTGATATCGGGACAGGTCGACTTCGTCATCGATCCCCCCTTCCAGGATGTCGCGCGCCTGAAGCAGGAAGGACGATTCAAGCTCGCCGACACCACCGACATCGGAACGCAGTATCTCGGTTTCGATCAGAGCCGGGACGAGCTGCAATTCAGCGACGTCAAGGGCAAGAACCCGTTCAAGGACTTGCGTGTGCGGCGCGCGATTTACCAGGCGATCGACATCGACGCCATCGTCAGCAAGGTCCTGCGCGGGCAGGCGATCGCGACAGGATCGTTTTTCTCGCGCCTGGTCGACGGGTACGTTCCGGAGCTCGAGCGCCGGCTGCCGTATGACGTCGCGGCCGCGCGGGCGCTGCTCAAGGAGGCGGGATATGCCGACGGCTTCAGCGTCGCGCTCGACTGCGTCAACGTCGCGTTTCGCGCGGCGGTATGCCAGGCGGTCGCGGGCATGCTCGCGCAAGTCGGCATCCGGACCAACACCCAGGTCTGGCCGACGGCGACGTTCTTTCCCAAACTTACGCAGGCGACGACGAGTTTTTACGAGGTCGGCTGGTCGCCCTTGTTCGATGCGTGGCCGTCGCTCAATGCGCTCTTCCGCAGCTACTCGAGCGACGGCACCGGCACGTTCAACGGCGGGCGCTACTCCAACCCGGCGCTCGACAAGCTGATCGACGCGATACGTGTCGAGCCCGACCCGGCGCAGCGCCGGCAGCAGGTCGGCGAGGTACTGCGCATCATGAATGCCGACCTGCCAATGATACCGCTCTACCGGCGAACGCTGACGTGGGCGA
>JALZAO010000378.1 GCA_030948305.1 Pseudomonadota bacterium | reverse complement strand
GAGCGCGTAGTGCGCCTGTCCGTCGGAATGAAGGCTCGCATCCTTGCCGCGTAACAGGGTAATCGTCACCACCGCCGAATCCCGCACCGCGATCGGACGATTGGAAAGCGCGTGCGGCGCGACGGGGACGAGCAGTATCGCAGGCACGCCCGGGTCGACGATGGGTCCTTGCGCCGAGAGAGCGTACGCCGTCGAGCCGGTCGGTGTTGCGACGATCAAACCGTCAGCGCGCATCGCGTACACGAAGCGCTCGTCGATGGTCACCGCGCAATCGATCATGCCGCCGAGCGCGCCCCGGTTCACCACGACGTCGTTCAGCGCCAGGCTGCTTTCGCACTGGCCGCTGCCGCGCAGGAGCCTGGTATCGAGCAGCGTGCGCGTTTCTTCCACATATTCGCCGTCGAGCATGGCCGACAACGCCGGCTCCATATCGGAGAGGGCAATGTCGGTCAGGAAACCGAGACGGCCCTGGTTGACGCCGATCAGGGGGACGTCGAAGGGAGCGAGCTGGCGGGCGATCGAAAGCATCGTTCCGTCGCCTCCGACCACGATCGCGAGCGCCGCGTTGGCTCCCATATCGGCGGTCGACGCGGTCGGGTAGCCGGGAAGCGGCGTGAACTCGGCCGTTTCGGCGTCGAGAATCACGCGGTGGCCGCGCGCGGTCAGAAATGCCGCCAGACGGCCCAAGGGATCGGCGATGCCGGGACTCGCGTAGCGCCCGATCAGCGCAATCGTCGCGAAAGGAATTCCCGGAGAAGTCATGTCTCCGATTAAAGCACAAGGGCGCTTGGGCGACCAAGCATAGCGCTGTGAGCGACCGCGAATCAGCGGCAGCCGGCGACGCAGAACATTGCATCAAACGGCTAGCGAGCAGGAGCCGGCGCGCTCCGGCTCCCATGCCAGCGGTACAATGGGCACATGCACGCATTTGACAGCGGGCCCAGGAACGAATCGGCGAACGATGGACGCCGCCAATTTGCCGCGGTGCCGCGGCCTTAGGCGGTGTGTATGAACCTTTCTCGGAGTAGCGTCGCGAGATGGTAGATCCGCGCGCTCGATATCTGCTGAAGACGCTGATCGAGCGCTACATCATCGACGGTCAGCCGGTCGGATCCCGTGTGCTGTCACGCCAGTCCGGGCTCGAGCTTTCGCCGGCGACGATACGAAACGTCATGGCCGACCTCGAGGAGATGGGCTTTATCACCAGTCCGCACACCTCGGCCGGACGAGTGCCGACGGCCAAGGGCTATCGCTTCTTCGTCGACAGCCTGCTGGTCGTCAAGCCGCTCGACCAGGGCGAGATCAGCGAGCTGCAGGATCAACTCCAGGCCGACCGGCCGCAGGCGCTGGTCAGCGCCGCAGCGCAGCTGCTTTCGTCGCTGACCCAGTTCGCCGGCGTGGTGGCGACGCCGCGGCGGCGCGAGCCCTCGTTTCGGCACATCGAGTTCCTGCGCCTGTCGGAGCGGCGCGTCCTGCTTATCATCGTGACCCCCGACGGAGATGTGCAAAATCGCATCCTCCATACCGACCGCCTGTACACGCCATCGCAGTTGATCGAAGCGTCGAATTTCTTCAACGATCATTATGCGGGGCAGCCGTTCGCCGCGATACGCGGTTTGCTTGCCGACGAGCTTAAGCAATTGCGCGAAGATGTCGTAGGGCTGATGACGGCGGCGGTCGACGCCGGCGACGCCGCACTTGCCGACAGTCGCGACGATCTCGTGGTGTCCGGCGAGAAGAACCTCCTCTCCGCGTCGGATTTGTCGTCGAACATGGAGAGGCTGCGCAGGCTATTCGAGATCTTCGAGCAGAAGACATCGCTGCTGCATCTTCTGGATCTCAGCCAGCTCGCCCAGGGAGTGCACTTGTTCATCGGAGGAGAGTCGGGACTGGCGCCGCTCGACGAGTGCAGCGTGATCACCGCGCCCTACGAAATCGATGGGCAGGTCATCGGCACCCTCGGCGTCATCGGCCCGACCCGAATGGCGTACGAGCGTGTCATTCCGA
>JALZAO010000061.1 GCA_030948305.1 Pseudomonadota bacterium | reverse complement strand
TTGTTCCGATATTGAACAAACCGGCACGACTGGATCGCTCGGAGGGCGACGTGCATGCGGCTGGCGATCCACACATCCAAACCGATCCACGCAATATCGCTCGCGTGGCGGGGCCGCTCTCAGTGCGCCTGGCCGAGCTCGATCCCGAAAACGCCGCGTATTACCAGATCCGCTACAAGGCATTCGCCGAGCGCTGGACCGCTGCGACTGCGCGATGGGAAAAAGAAGCGGCGCCGCTCAAAGGCGTCGCAATCGTCGTCCAGCACAAGGCGTTCACGTATCTGATCGCATGGCTTGGCATGAAGGAGGTCGCCGCGCTCGAGCCGAAGCCGGGCGTCGAGCCGACGACCGCGCACCTGTCCGACGTGCTGGCAACGGTGCAGCGACAGCCGGTCAAAATGGTGATTCGTGCGGCATATCAAAGTGACCGCGCATCGCAATGGATTGCGGAACGGGCGAAGATCAATGCCGTGGTGTTGCCGTTCACCGTCGGCGGCGACGAAGCCGCCAGGGACCTGTTCGGCCTGTTCGACGATACGATCCAGCGCCTGCTCAAAGGTCTGCAGTGAATCTCGACGCGATCAGCATCTCGATCCTGCTTCCCGCCTTCGCGGCCGGCTTGCTGGTCACGTCGACGCACGTGCCGCTCGGCATGCAGGTGCTCGCGCGCGGGATCGTCTTCATCGACCTCGCCATTGCCCAGATCGCGGGCTGCGGCGTACTGCTTGCCGACCAAATGGGCTTCGAGGCCGAGGGCATTGCGGTGCAGATTGCAGCGCTCGCCGCGGCGCTCGGCGGCGCCCTGCTCCTGACGTGGACCGAGCGCATCTGGCCCGACGTGCAGGAAGCGGTCATCGGCGTGGTCTTCATCCTCGGCGCGACCGGCAGCGTGTTGCTGCTCGCCAGCAACGTGCATGGCAGCGAGCACTTGCGCGACCTCCTGGTCGGACAGATTCTCTGGGCGAGGCCGTCGCGCCTGCTGTGGGCAGCGCTGGTCTACGCGGTGATCCTCTTCCTGTGGTTCGGGTGGAAGGAACGTCTCGGCCGCACAGGCTTCTACGTCCTGTTTGCGCTTGCGGTCACGGTGTCGGTTCAGCTCGTGGGTTTGTATCTGGTGTTCGCAACCCTGATCGTGCCGCCGCTCGCCACCCGAAAAATGACGCGCCGGCGACTTGCGGCCGCGTGGGCGATTGGCGCGGCGGGCTACGCGGTGGGACTGGTGGTGTCGACCGCGCTCGATCTTCCGAGCGGACCCGTTATCGTGTGGACGCTGGTGATTCTGGCGCTGGCGTGGTACGCGATCCTGTCCCCCAAATTCGCTGCGCCTCCCGCAAAGCCACGATCTGCCGCCGCTTCCGCAACGCCACGGTCGGCCGCTACTTCCGCAAAGCCGCGATCCGCGACTACTTCCGCAACGCCGCGATCCCGCGCTGGAGGCCGTCGAGGGTGAGCGGAAACATCCGCGGCCCCAGTATCTCCAGCACGATCTGCGTCGAGCGCGAGTAGCCCCACGAGCGCTCCGGCTCGGGGTTGAGCCAGATCGCGTGCCGATAGGTGTCGACCAGGCGCTTGAGCCAGGCGGCGCCAGGCTCGTCGTTCATGTACTCGACGCTGCCGCCCGCCTGCACGATTTCGTAGGGACTCATTGCCGCGTCGCCGACCAGGACCAGCCTCCAGTCCGGTCCGTACTTGTGCAAAAGATCGAAGGTCGCGATGCGCTCGTTACGGCGGCGGCGGTTGTCGCGCCAGACGTAATCGTAGACGCAGTTGTGGAAGTAGAAGTACTCGAGATGGCGGAACTCGCTCTTCGCCGCCGAGAACAGCTCTTCGCATACCTGGACGTGTGGTTCCATCGAGCCGCCGACGTCGAGGAAGAGCAGCACCTTGACGCGATTGCGGCGCTCCGGCATCAGGTGCAGATCGAGCCAGCCGGCGTTTTTCGCGGTGCCGTCGATGGTCGCGTCGAGGTCGAGCTCCTCGGGTACGCCCTCGCGCGCGAAACGGCGCAGCCGCCGCAGCGCAATCTTGATGTTGCGCGTGTTGAGCTCGACCGAGTCGTCGAGATTGCGAAACGTCCGCTCGTCCCAGACCTTGATCGAGCTTCGGTTGCGGCCGCCTTCCTGCCCGATGCGGATGCCCTCGGGATGGTAGCCGTACGCGCCGAAGGGGCTCGTCCCCGCGGTGCCGATCCACTTCGAGCCGCCCTGATGGCGTCCGCGTTGCTCCTCGAGCCTGGCTTTAAGCGTCTCCATCAGCTTGTCCCATCCGCCCAGCGCTTTCACCAGCGCCTTGTCTTCCTCCGAAAGATTGCCTTCGATCAGTTTGCGGATCCATTCCTCGGGAATCTGCGCACGGATGTCGAACACGCTGTCGACGCCTTTGAAATAGGCGCCAAATGCCAGATTGAAGCGGTCGTACAGCGCCTCGTCCTTGACCATGCAGGTGCGGGCGAGGAAGTAGAAATCGTCGATGCTTCCCGAGACGACGTCGTGCTTGAGCGCGTCGAGCAGCGTCAGGAACTCGCGCGTGGAGACCGGCAGCTTGGCGGCCTTGAGGTGGAGAAAGAAATCGATGAGCATCGCAACGAAGGTCCGGACGATTACCGCGGGCGCTCGAGCTGATAGCGCAGGTGCTGCTTCACCGCCGGCCATTCGCCGTCGATGATGCTGAAGACCACGGTGTCGCGTTTCGAGCCGTCGGCCGACAGCTGATGATTGCGCAATACGCCGTCCTGCTTCGCACCGAGCCTCGCGATTGCGGTGCGCGAGGCATGATTGAACCAGTGGGTGCGAAATTCGACCGCGATGCACTGAAGCTTCTCGAACGCGTGGGTCAGCAGCAGCAGCTTGCACTCGGTGTTGATGGGGCCGCGCTGGGCGCGCCTGGAATACCAGGTATGCCCGATCTCCAGGCGGCGGTTGATCGCATCGACGTTGAAGTAACGCGTGCAACCGACGATCTCGCCGGACGGTTTCTCTCGGACGACGAACGGCATCGCATCCAGACGCTCGCGCATGTCGAGCGCGGTACTGATGTATTCCGCCATTTTCTCCGGCGGCGCGATCGACGTGTACCACAGCCGCCAGAGCTCGCCGTCGGCCGCCGCACGCTGCAGCGCCTGCTCGTGCTCTCGCCCGAGCGGCTCGAGGCTGGCGTGTTCGCCGACTAGCGTTATGGGCTCGACGAAGCGCACGACTATCTTCCGCTGCGCGCCAGGAAAGCGACCCTCTCGAACAGATGCACGTCCTGCTCGTTCTTGAGCAAGGCGCCGTGCAGCGGCGGAATGATTACCTTCTTGTCCGAACTCTTCAGCGCTTCCGGCGGAATGTCCTCGGCCAGCAAAAGCTTCAGCCAGTCGAGAAGCTCGGAGGTCGATGGCTTCTTTTTCAATCCGGGGACGTCGCGCAGCTCGAAGAAGACTTCCAGCGCTTCCTTGAGCAAGCTCTTTTTCAATCCTGGAAAGTGAACGTCGACGATGCGCGTCATCGTTTCCCTGTCCGGAAAGCGGATGTAGTGAAAGAAGCAACGGCGCAGGAACGCGTCCGGCAGCTCTTTTTCGTTGTTGCTGGTGATCAGCACCAGCGGACGATGACGCGCACGGATGGTCTTCTGCGTCTCGTAGACGTAAAACTCCATGCGGTCGAGCTCGCGCAGGAGATCGTTGGGGAACTCGATATCCGCCTTGTCGACCTCGTCGATGAGCACCACCGCCGGCGATTCCGATTCGAACGCCTCCCAGAGCACGCCGCGCTTGATGTAGTGCGCGATGTCGCCGACGCGCGAGTCGCCGAGCTGCGAGTCGCGCAGTCGTGACACGGCATCGTATTCGTAGAGACCCTGCTGCGCCTTGGTCGTGGACTTGATGTGCCACTGCACCAGCGGCCGCTTCAAGCTCCGCGCGACTTCCTCGGCCAGCATGGTCTTGCCGGTCCCCGGCTCGCCCTTCACCAGCAGCGGCCGCTCGAGCGTGACCGCGGCATTGACGGCCAGCATCAAGTCAGGGGTGGCGATGTAAGTATCGGTGCCTTCGAATCGCATCAATAGTCCTCAAATACTGATGATTGCCAAAAACTCAACTACGCGATCATCTTATCTCAACGCATACTGTGCGAGCCAGAGCACCGCCATGCCGACAACGATGGTAAGCGTCGTGCTTTGCCGCCAAGCGGCCACGGCAAGCGCCGCCACTGCTGCGATGAGCTTCGCGTTTCCGGGGTCGAGCCGGAGCACGCCCGGCGCCACGAAAACGACCGCAGGAACGACGATCGCGGTCAGCATCGCAGCCGGCACGTGCTTCAGCACGCGACCGAGCAGGGGCGGCATGTCGCGACGCGCGAAGAGCGCAATGAACGAAAGCCGCGCGACATAATTGATCGCGCCCACGGCGAAAATTGCCAGCCAGATCGTCGCCTCCTTATTCATGCTGTCCACGGACGGTGTCGGCGATGGCGCCGGCGGCGATCCCGATCAGGCCCGCGCAGATCAGCGACAAGCGCATCGGCATGTCGTCGAGCGCGATCGCAGCCACCCCCGCCACGACCACGATCAGCAGAGTGACGCGGTCGCGCAACAGCGGCGCCAGTATCGCGAGGAAGCACAAGGGCACGACAAACTCGAGCTGCCACGACGCGGGAATCACTTGTCCGACGAGGATGCCGGCGAGCGTGGCAAGCTGCCAGACGACCCAGAGCAGCACACCTCCGCCGAGAAAATAGGACGCGTTGGCGCGCAGGTCACCCGATTCACGAAAGCGCTGGATCGTTCCCGCGAAGGCCTGGTCGGTCAGGACGAACGACAGAATGCTGCGCCAGCGGTGATCGAGCGGCCGCAGATGAGGCGCCATCGCCGCGCTGTAGACCAGAAACCGCAGGCCCACCACCAGACAGGAAAGGACGATCACCATCAGCGGAGCTCCGGCCGCCAGCAGTTGCGCGGCGACGATCTGCGCCGCGCCGCTGAACATGATCGCCGACATGGCCAGCGCCGCGAGCGGCGAGGCGCCGGCGGAAACCGCGGCGATACCGCAGACCATGCCGAACGGGACGATGCCGATCAGCACCGGCGTCATGTCGCGGACGCCTTCGAAGAAAGCAGGTCGGGAGAAGTGCGGCCGCATCGGGAATCGGGCAAAAAGAAAGGGAGGCTAGCAACCTCCCACAACAGGCCAATTATAATCCTCCCACTCATTTCCCAAACCCGCCCTCACTTTTTTCCGGAGACCGCCTCATGGATTTGCCCGTCAATCAGTTCAAGCGCGCCATCGCCTCGGGCAAGACGCCCATCGGCGCGTGGCTGATGAGCGCAGCACCTTCGACCGCCGAAGCGCTGGGGTCGGTGGGCTTCGACTTCCTGGTGGTCGACATGGAGCACACGCCGATCGACACGCCACAAATGATAGGCATCCTGCAGGCAATCGCCGGAACGCCGGCGCAAGCGATCGTGCGCCCGCCGTGGAACGACATGGTGATGGTCAAGCGGGCGATGGACGCGGGTGCGCAGACGCTGCTCTTTCCCTTCGTGCAAAACGCGGACGAAGCGAAGCGCGCGGTCGCATCGACCCGTTATCCGCCCGACGGCGTGCGCGGCGTCGCCGGGACGCATCGCGGCAGCCGCTACGGCACGATACCGAATTACCTCAAGCGCGCCAACGAAGAAGTCTGCGTCATCGTGCAGATCGAAACCGTGCCCGCATTCGATCAGCTTCAAGCGATCGCCGCCGTTCCGGGCGTCGACTCGATTTTCATCGGCCCGGGAGATCTATCGGCATCGATGGGATTCATTGGCGACATCGGCAATGCCGCGGTTCAGGACAAGCTGAAGGAAGGCGCGCAGGCATGTAAGCGGCTGGGCAAGCCGTCGGGCATCATCGGCATGAATCCGGAGATGGCGGGCAAATTCATCGAGTACGGCTTTTCGTGGATCGCGGTCGGCTCCGATATGGGGTACATGGTCAGCCGGGGGCAGGAATATCTCGCGAAAATGCGTGGGTACGCGTCCGCTGCGCCGAAGTCGCAAAGTACGCATTAGTGGCTTGTAACTAGCACCGGAGCTAAGGCGTGACCGAGACCGTCGAGCTCTCCGCCGGCTCGGCACACGTTGTCATCGCGCCGGCTGTCGGCGGCTCGATCGCGGCGTTTCAATGCGGCGGCCAGGCGATTCTGCGGCCAACGCCTGAAAAAGCGCTCGCCGAGGGCGCGGTGAGAGACTTCGCCTGCTTTCCGCTCATTCCTTTTTCCAATCGGATCGCCGACGCGACGCTGCATTGGGCTGGCAGCGAATACGGATTGACGCGCTACATCGATGCCGAACCGCACGCGATTCACGGCAACGGATGGCAGCGGGCATGGAGCGTCACACGACGCGAAACCTCCCGTCTGGCGATCGAGCTCGAGCACGACGCGGCCGGGGTGCGAGCGTGCGAGTGGCCCTTCCCCTATCGCGCGCGGCAGCGCTTCGACCTCATAGCCGATGCGTCGGCGGTCAGGCTGGAGCTTGGACTCGACATCGAGAATACCGGCGGCCAACCGTTCCCCTTCGGCTTGGGATGGCATCCCTATTTCCATCGCGACCGGGAGACCGAGCTCGGTTTCGCGGCGCGCGGCGTTTGGCACACCCATCCTTCGCGCCTTCCCGCGCGGTTCGACGCGGTACCGCCCCAATGGAATTTCGATCCTCCACGCCCCATCGGCGCCAGCGTTATAGACAACTGCTTTGCCGGCTGGCGGCGGCCGGTGACTGTGCGCTGGCCGGCGCGCAAGCTCACCGCGGAAATTGCAGCTGATTCCGCCTGCGACTACCTGGTCGTGTACGTTCCCCAAGACAACTCCGGTGGTAAGTCGTTTTTCGCGATTGAACCCGTGACTCACATGACCGATGCGTTCAACCGCACCGGCAAAGACGGCGATACGGGCACTCGCGTGCTCGCGCCGGGCGGATGCTTTTCTTGTACGATGAGCATCTTGGTTTCGCGGGATGGTTGACCCTGCCGATGGAATCTCGCTTTGCATGCATGCTCGACGTCAAGGCCAGTCTCGGCGAGTGTCCCGTATGGTCGGTCGACGAGCAGGCGCTGTATTGGGTCGACATCAATGCGCCGTCGCTCAACCGCTTCGACCCCGCCCGCGGCACCAATAGTGCGTGGCCGATGCCGCAGGCTATCGGATGTTTTGCTTTTCGCGCCGGCGGCGGATTCGTCGCGGCGCTGCGTGACGGAATCTGGTTTGTCGATCGACAAGGCGGGCTCGAGCGCAGGATCGCGGCCGCACCGTATGACCCCGCGCATCATCGCTTCAATGACGGCCGCGCCGATGCCCAAGGACGATTCTGGGCGGGAAGCATGAACGAACAGCGGGATGCCAACAGCGCGCGGCTGTATCGTCTGTCATCGAATCTCGAGCTCGCCCCCGTGCTGGACGACATGATGATCTCGAACGGGCTGGCCTGGAGCCCGGACGGCCGCACCATGTATCACGCCGACACCCCGGCGCGCACGGTCAGGGCGTACGACTTCGATAGCGCGAGCGGTACTCCCGCCAACGGCCGCGTGTTCGCCCATTTCGACGGTGAGACCGATCGGCCCGATGGCGCGGCGATAGACAGCGAGGGTTGCTACTGGTGCGCTTTTTATCGTGGCGCCAAAGTGGTTCGGCTCTCGCCGCAGGGACGGCTGCTGGCTGAATATGCCATCCCCGCGATGTGTCCGACGATGTGCGCGTTTGGCGGCGGCGACCTGCGCACGCTCTATGTGACGACCGCA